>JAFSRK010000116.1 GCA_017446165.1 Ruminococcus sp. | reverse complement strand
TTTGTTGTTTATAAAGGATCGAAAGCAGCCGGTTCTGTCACTAAAAGTTTTCCAAACAATAAACTAAGGAACAAACTTTTGGAAAGCGGCGTATTGGATGAAAACTACGTATTCACGAAAGATTATATTTTTTCCTCACCGTCTACCGCAGCATCAATTGTAATGGGTAGAAGCGCAAATGGCATGACTGAATGGGAGACTGATAAAGGTGTTTCTTTAAAGCATCTGCAAGAAGAATAACAAAACGGCTAGTGAGTAATTATTCACTAGCCGTTTTATCATGCTTTATTTCCCATCCCACTGATGGGCTTTCATATCGACTCTGCCGTCGATGAAGGTCACGCCTTCTTCTTTGAGCAGCAGGATCTGTTCGTTGACGCCGCCGAAGGCGAAGGCGGTGGACGGCTCGCCGTAGCGGTTCACGACGCGGAAGCACGGGATGGTCTTCGGGTCGGGGTTGACGTGCAGGGCGTAGCCCACCACGCGGCTCCAGCGGGGATTGCCCGCGAGGGCGGCGACCTGTCCGTAGGTCGCGACCTTGCCGCGGGGGATTCTTTTTACAACGTCGTAGATCAGTTCAAACGAATTCTTCATAGGGCGCCTTGTTGAAAGAGGATGCGAAAGCTCTGTGTTATACGGTCATTTCTTTGAGCAAGCCGGTGATCAGCTTCGAAAAATTCCCGGCGGAGTTATCGGAGGAGCTCTTCACCTCGTCGTGTGAGATCGTCTCCTGCAAGCCTGCCGCCATATTGGTGATACAGCTGATACAGCAGACGCGCATGCCCATGTGCTTGGCGGCGATGGCTTCCACCACGGTACTCATGCCGACGGTATCCGCGCCGAGCGAGCGATACATCCTGATCTCGGTGGGGGTTTCATACTGCGGACCGGTCACCTGCACCATCACGCCTCGGTGGGTCGCGATGTTTTCTTTTTCTGCGATCTTTTCCGTGGCGGAGATCAGCTCCTCGTCATAGACCTTTGACATATCGGTGAAGCGATCGCCCAGCTCGTCGATGTTCTCGCCGATCAGGGGAGAGGGGACAAAGCTCGAGATGTGGTCGATATTCAAAACAAAGTCGCCGACGTGATAGTCCGTGTTGATCGCGCCGACCGCGTTGGTGAGGATGACCGTCTGTGCGCCGAGCAGGTGAAGCACCCTCAGGGGCAGTACGACGTCCTGCATATCATAGCCTTCATAGTAATGGACTCTGCCGTTCATGATGGCGACCTTTTTGCCCTCCAGCTCACAGAAGATCAACGTACCGTCGTGACCGGATACGGTGGAAACCGGGAAGCCCTTGATCTCGCCGTAGGGGATCTCCGCGACGACCTTGACGCTGTCCGCAAAGTCACCCAGTCCGCTGCCCAGCACCAGCACGATATCGGGGACGAAATCGGTCTTTTCCTTGATTTGGCGAACACATTCCGTCAGTCGGGTATAATAGGTATCCGCGTCAAAATCGGTGACGACCTCTTCGGCTTGGGCTTTATCGGTATCTGCAGATTTATTTGCCGTGTTGCAGCTCACGAATGAAGCTGCGATCAGCAGCGCTGAGAGTAGTGCAAGGATTCTTTTCATCAGGTTTCCCCCTTTTATGATAGTAGCCCCATTCTATCATGAATCGTTCCGTTTCGCAATAGAGATATCGGAAATCAACAGATACTCGCATGTGTTCCCCGTATTCAAAAAGCCCTCAGCTGCATTTGAACAGCAAAGGGCTTTTTCGGTTATCGGTTGAGAGTGATGATTCCGCTTGCGCGGAAGTTATGATATGAACGCTTGCGCGTTCATAGTTGATTTTGCTTTGCAAAATCACTCCCACTCCACCGTGCCGGGGGGCTTACTTGTGATATCATAGACGACGCGGTTGACGCGGTCGACCTCGTTGATGATGCGATTGGAGACCCTGCCGAGGATATCGTAGGGGATCTTTGCCCAGTCGGCGGTCATGAAGTCGTCGGTGGTGACGGCGCGGATTGCGACCAGCTCGCTGTAGGTGCGGCTGTCGCCCATGACGCCGACGGTCTTGACGCCCGGCAACACGGCGAAGAACTGGCTCATTTCGGGAGCATAGCCGCATTTGTCCATCTCGTCGCGCAGGATGGCATCAGCCTCCTGCAGAATCCTCACGCGCTCGGCGGTGACCTCGCCGATCACGCGCACGCCCAGTCCCGGGCCGGGGAACGGCTGGCGCCACACGAGGTCGCGGGGAAGTCCGAGCTTCTCGCCGACGGCTCTGACCTCGTCCTTGAAGAGGTCCTTCAGAGGTTCGATGACATCCTCGAAGTGGATGTCCTGCGGCACGCCGACCTGATTGTGATGGGTCTTGATCTTGGAGGCGTCGCCCTTGCCGCTTTCGATGCGGTCGGGGTAGATGGTACCCTGGGCGAAGAAACCGCTGCCGCAGCTTTCGCGGATGCGGTTCCAGAAAACGTTGTAGAACTCGGTGCCGATGATCCTGCGCTTGTCCTCGGGGTCGGTGACGCCCTTGAGCTTTGAGAGAAACTCGTCGCCGCAGTTGATGCGGACGAAGTTCATGTCGAAGAGCTTGGTGAACGTCTCCTCGACGAAGTCGCCCTCGTTCTTTCTCATGAGTCCCTGATCGACGAAGACGCAGGTGAGCTGTTTGCCGACGGCTTTGCTGATCAGCGCGGCGGCTACGGAGCTGTCGACGCCGCCGGAGAGTCCGAGTACGACGCCCTTGTCGCCGATCTGTTCGCGCAGGGCGGTGACGGTGTCGTCGATGAAGCTGTCCATCTGCCAGTCGCCGACACAGCCGCAGACCTTGTACAGGAAGTTGTGCAGGATCTGTTTGCCGTACTCGGTGTGGGTGACCTCGGGATGGAACTGGACGCCGTAGATGCGGCGGCTCTCGTCGCACATGGCGGCGGTGGGACACTGGGCGGTGTACGCGGTGGTGACAAAGCCCTCGGGAGCAGAGGGGATATAGTCGCGGTGACTCATCCAGCAGACGCTGTTCTTCGGCACATCGTCAAAGAGGATGTCGTCGTCGACGGTCAGCTCGATCTTGCCGTATTCGCTGCTGTTCTCGGCGCTCGCGACCTCGCCGCCCGCCATGTAGGCGATCAGCTGACAGCCGTAGCAGATGCCGAGCAGGGGGACGCCGGCGTCGAGGATGGCGGGATCATAGTGGGGAGATGCGGGATCATAGACGCTGTTGGGGCCGCCGGTGAAGATGACGCCGGTGTAGCCCTCTGCCTTGATCTCGTCGACGGTGATCTTGTTATAGGGTTTGATCTCGGCATAGATGTGCTGTTCGCGCACACGGCGGGCGATCAGCTGGTTGTACTGTCCGCCGAAATCGAGGACGAGGATTTTTTGCATATTCATTGATATCACTTCCAAAAGATTTCTCTTTATAGAATCGGAAGCGTCAAAGCGCTCCCGAAAACTGACCACTGACCACCGGTCACCGGTCACTGATTATCTATATATTGATTTCTGCGTTTTCGCGGTCGATGTTGCTGACGAGCGGGCGGGTCTTGTCAACCAGCGCCTGTACCTGCTCGGGGCATCTGCCGATGTAGTCACAGGGGTTGAGAACGTCGTTCATCTCTTCGAGGGTCATGGGGAAATCCGGATGAGCGGCGAGCTGATCGAGCAGATCGCAGCCCTGACCGTTGTCCATGCGCTCGATGGCTTTCATGGAACACTGACGGATGATCTCGTGCAGATCCTGACGGCTTGCGCCGCGCTTGACGCCCTCCATCATCAGGTTTTCGGTCGCGATAAAGGGCAGATACTCGCGGACTGCCTTTTCGATCACGGGGGTGTTGACGAAGATGCCCGCGGTGACCTTCTGGACAAGGCGCAGTACCGCGTCGGCACAGAGGAAGCCCTCGGGGATGGATACGCGGCGGTTCGCGGAATCGTCGAGGGTGCGCTCCATCCACTGGACAGAGATCGTCATCGGGGCGTTCAGCGCGTCCGCCATCAGGTAGCGCGAGAGCGAGCATACGCGCTCGCACATCATGGGATTGCGCTTGTAGGGCATCGCGGAGGAACCGACCTGGGTCTTGCCGAACGGCTCAAAGAGCTGGCGGTCGTGCTGGAGAAGACGCATGTCGGTCGCGAATTTGTGGGCGGACTGGGCGATGGAGGACAGGGCGTTGAGGATGCGGCTGTCCACCTTGCGGGGGTAGGTCTGACCCTGAACGTCGAAGATCTCGTCAAAGCCGAACGCGGTCGCGATGCGGCGGTTGAGTTCGTTGATCTTGTCGCCGTCTCCCTCGAACAGCTCCTTGAAGCTTGCCTCGCTGCCGGTGGTTCCGCGACAGCCGAGGAACTTGACGTTCTTCAGCGCGAAGTCGATCTCGTCGAGGTCGCTGACAAAGTCCTGTAACCATAATGAGGCGCGCTTGCCGACGGTGACGAGCTGGGCGGGCTGATAGTGGGTATAGCCGAGGGTGGGCATCGCCTTGTACTGCTCGGCGAAATCGGTGAGGTTCGCGATGACCTTTAGGAGCTCGCCGCGAATGTACAAGAGCGCGTCGCGATACAGCACCAGATCGGCGTTGTCGGTGACATAGCAGGAGGTCGCGCCGAGGTGGATGATGCCTGCCGCCTCGGGAGCGACTGCGCCGTAGGCGTGGATGTGCGCCATGACGTCGTGCTTGAATTCCTTCTCCTTCTCGGCGGCATAGTCGAAGTCGATATCGGTGATGTGTTCTTCGAGCGCTTTGACCTGATCTTTTGTGATCGGCAGACCGAGGTCAGACTCGGCGCGCGCCAGCTCGACCCAGAGTCGGCGCCATGTTTCGATTCTGGTCTGGGCGGAGAAAAGACTGCTCATATATTCCGACGCATAGCGTGCGGAGAATGGGGATACATAATTGTTTTTCATAGAATCACCTTCATTGTCTTTGTAACGGTTCGATGTGTTGATACACCATCGCTTCGAGAAACTCGGAAAAGAACCTGCGCCAGAAGGTCACATGATGACCGCCCTGATCGTAGTATTCATACGCCGTTTTATCCTGAGGATAGCCGAGCTTTTTCAGCCGCCCGACCATCGCGGTGACGTCGCCGTCCGCGTCGGTATCGCCGCCGCCTCCGGTGTAGATGTAGAGAAACGGAGGATCCTTTTCAAAGTCCTTTTGTTTGAGATATGCTGTCCATACTTCGTCGCCGTAGGTCCAGAACGACGGCGACAGCGCGCCGACGGTACCGAAGATATCGGGATATTCCATGCCGATGTAGAACGCCTCCAGTCCGCCGAGCGACGCGCCGGTCACGGAGGTGTGGCGTGCGTCGGGGCTGACATTGTAGTGCTGTCTGATATACGGCACGAGCGTTTCGGCGACAAAGCGGGCGAAATCGCCGCCTATCCTTTTTGTCGTGGCGCTGAATTCTTTGTCCGCCATTTCACCGATATCGGGGATCAGCTCGTCGTCGCGGTTATAGTTGACCATATCGCCATAGGTGCTGACGCCAATGTAGATCGCCCGGTAGCCGGTCGTCGCGGTCATGCTCACGAGCTGCTCGGGGATGTTCATGACGTCCTTGGGCTTTGCGCCCTCCTCTTCGATATACGCGTCATCCTGACCGTCGAGGACATAGATGCTCGCGTATGGTTCATCCGAGTCCGGATCATAGTCGTCGGGCGTCCAGATATGGATCTTCTTGTCATAGCCGTTGCAGTCGATGGTGAAATGCTCGAAGTGCGGATAATAGTCGGTCGTTTTGCCCTCGGTATAGGGCAGAAAGCCGTATTCGGAATTGCTCCAGCCGCTGACGCAATTGTTGAATGCAAAATCTTTGGACTGTTTCTTGCCGTAGGCGATCGTCGCCATGTTGTAGGCGGTGGTGTCGCCCTCACAGGAAAAGGTGAAGGAGTCATCGTCCTCGGCGATCTTTTTCATCTCGACGTCCGTGCTGTCACCGGTGACGCTGTTGAAAAAGGTGACGACGGCTTTGTCGTTTTTATCTTTGTCTTTGAAGTACAGGATATGATGCTTTTTGTCGGTCTGGATCGTGTTTTCGGCTTGGGTCGGTGCAGGGTTCGACGTCGGTTTTGTACTGCACGCTGTCAGCAAGAGGATCATCACTGCAGCCAAAAGTGTCGAAAGGATTCTTTTCATGCAAACCTCAACGGATGATGATGCTGTCGCGTTCGGGTCCGACGGAGATGTATTTGATATAACAGCCGATGGCTTTCTCGATATAGAGGACATAGTCCTGTGCTTCTTTCGGCAGATCCTCAAAGCGACGCACGCCGCTGATATCGGTTTTCCAGCCGGGGAGGTATTCGGTGTAGGGTTCCGCCTTCGGGAGCAGGCTCGGGAACGGGAACTTGTCCGTCAAACCGCCGTTCACGCGGTATTTGGTACAGACGGGGATCTCGTCCATGTAGCTCAAGACGTCCATCTTGGTCAGGGCGATCTCGGTCGCGCCCTGCATGCGAACGCCGTAGCGGGTGGCGACGACGTCGAACGATCCGACGCGTCTTGCGCGGCCTGTCTTCGCGCCGTATTCGCCGCCTTCTTCGCGAAGCTTGTCGGCTTCTTCGCCGAACCATTCGCTGGTGAAGGGACCCTCGCCGACACAGGTGGAGTATGCCTTGACGACGCCGATGATCTTGTCGAGCTTCAAGGAGGGCAGTCCCGCGCCGATCGGCGCATAGGCGGCGATGGTCGAGGACGAGGTGGTGTAGGGATGGATGCCGAAGTCGATGTCTCTGAGAGCGCCGAGCTGGGCTTCGAACAGGACGTTCTTGTCGCCCTGTTCGGCGGTGTCGAAGAAATACTCGAGGTCGCCGATGAAGGGCATGAGCTTGATGCAGTAGTTGTCGTACCACTCCTTGAGCTGTTCATAGGTGGTCGGCTCAGCGCCGTAGACCTTCTCGAGGGTCAGGTTCTTCCACTCCATGATCGGGAGAAGATGCTCGAAGAACGCCTTCTCGTCGAGGATCTCGCCCGCTAAAACGGTCTTTTTCTGGTACTTGTCCGAGTAGAACGGCGCGATGCCCTGCTTGGTGGAGCCGTACTTCTTGTCGGCGAGGCGCTGCTCCTCAAGGCAGTCAAGCTCCTTGTGCCACGGCAGCAAGAGCGACGCGCGGGAGCTGATCTTGAGGTTGTCGGGGGTGAGCTTGATCCCCTGCTCGCGGACGTACTCGATCTCTTTGATCAGGTTCTCGGGATCGACCGCGACGCCGTTGCCGATGACGGACACGACGTCCCTGTGGAAGATACCCGAGGGCAGAAGATGCAGGGCGAATTTTCCGTAGTCGTTGATGACGGTGTGACCGGCGTTGCCGCCGCCCTGGTAGCGGACGACGACGTCATAGTCGGCACAGATCAGGTCGACCATGCGGCCCTTGCCCTCGTCGCCCCAGTTGATGCCTACGATAGCACAGTTTGACATATATACCTCCAAATCACATGATAGGATTTTGATACCTGTTTAACCGATAAAATTATAGCACAGATCACAGCCGTTGCGCCAAAAAATTGACCATGTGAAATAATTTTGGATACATGAATAAAAATGCAGAAAATTCAAGCCTGTTTTGTATTGAATTTTCATGGCGGGTCTGCTATATTAGTAGTGCAAAAACCTTTCATAACATCATGAAATCAAGGAGGAATCATTGTGTCAAAACGTTTCATGTGTGTGCTGCTGGCAGTATTAATGGTATTTTCGACGATGCTGACGGCGTTTGCCGCACGCGCGGATGTCACCGCGACGGCGGAAGAATCCGAAATGTGCATCTATTTTGATTCCGAGACCGCAGGCTGGTCGGACGCACAATATATCGGCTTCCATATCTGGGAGATCGGCGGTGACGCCCTGTACGATTGGGGCGGCAAGAGCGAACGCGGTACGCGTGTCGTTGAACATGACGGCGATGTGGTGATCGAGACGCCGGCGCTTGTCTGGAAGTACGATTTTGCTGCGAAGGGCATCACCTTGGAGGACGACAAGCAGTACGGCGTGATCTTCTATAGCGACAAGGGCGCCCAGACCTATAACCTGCTGTTCGGGACTGAGTGCTTCGGGCATACCGCGCAGTGTGACGAAACGATCTATGAGAACCCCGAGGACAGTCAGAAGACGACTCAGGCGGCGTTTTGGGACAATAGCATCGATCCCGAGGAATACGGCCCCGAGCTGAAGATCACCTCGATCGGCAACGTCGTCGGCACCTGCTGTCCGGCGAGTACCACGCCCTATGACATGTTCTGTGATTTTCTGGAGAATATGTTCGCTAACGCCCGCACCTATTCCGGCTTGACCGATCAGGAGAT
>JAFSRK010000015.1 GCA_017446165.1 Ruminococcus sp. | reverse complement strand
TACTTTGACTGTGTTTCGGCGGCGCGAGCTTTGATATCCTTGCGGAACAGGAGCTTGAAGATCGTGCGTACCAAGGGTTGGATAAAGAAAAGCTGGGTGAAAAATGCGAACGGAAAGTTGAAGCAGACGAGCTTCAGCCAATTGGCGAGCAGCGTGCGAACGGTGAACACGGCGTAGTAGGGATAGTAGAGCAGCGCGGCGATGAAGCTCATGGCAGGACACATGATCGCGACCGTCGCGCAGATGATCGCCGTTTCAAAAAGCACCGGATGGGTTGTCGCCGGGTCAAAGACGCGGCTCGCGAGCTTGAAGGACAGCGGACTGCCGACCGTGACCTCGAGCGTATAGGCAAAGGCGAATTCGATCAGCACCAGCGCCCAGACAGGCAGGATGGTACCGAACATGTACACGCCGCCCTGGGCATTGATCGCGTCGATCAAACCACTCTCGCCCGTGACCTCCATCAGGGCGCTGCGGTTGATCACATACAGGCTGTAGAACACATAGGCGTGGACGGTGATCACAACGGTGATAAAGGCAAATATCATTCTTTGGAATTGGTTTCTCGGCATATTGTTTCCTCCTCAAAAAACAAAACACACATAGCCAAAACGCGTAAAGTGATAAGGTGTACCGTAATCAGATTTACGCGCAGAGCGCTACATGTGTCGTTCGTATCAATATTCAATTTGTCGGATATCGTGCTTTATTATCTTACCATAAAGCACATAGGCTTCGCCATGGTCATATTCACCAAAAACACGCTAAAAGCGCGCGTAGGTTTCTGTTTGCATGAACGCCGCCTTGAGATGATTGATGCTGACGAGCTTGCCCGACGGGCGGTCGATCTCGACCTCGATGACGTCAAAACGCGGTTGGAGCTTTGATTTTGTCTCGTCGAGATAGCGGGAGGCAGTGCGGAGGATATGCTGTTGCTTGCGGGCGTCGACAGAGTATTTGCCGCTCAGAAACGGATCGGGAGAGCGGGTCTTCACCTCGACAAAGACGACCTCTCCCCCGTCGCGGGCGATGATATCGATCTCTCCGAGCGTGTTTTTATAATTCTTTTCCAGAATTTTACAGCCGTGTTGTTTCAGATGTTTCGCGGCGAGCTTCTCGCCCAGTGCGCCGAATTCGGCATTGGTGAAGTTTTTGTTCATAGGCAAAATAGATATGCTTGGCCGTCATAAAAATGTAGGGTCGGACGCCATCAACCGACCGTTGGCAGAAGTGATTGATTCCTGTCTATGGTTGTTGATATCATCAACGCCCGCCACGCTGCGGCGGGAGCAAGCCCCCGCCCTACGAATGCTTCGCGTAGATCTTTTTGAGAAAGGACAAGCGGTGGATCGGGGACGGTCCGTACTCGAGGATCTTCTCGACATGGAGCTTGGTGCCGTAGCCCTTATGCTTTTCAAATGCGTACTCGGGGTACTTCTTCGCGTATTCCAGCATCAGGCGGTCTCGGGATACCTTCGCGAGGATGGACGCGGCGGCGATGGACATCGACTTCGCGTCGCCCTTGACGATATATTCGCAGGGGATGTTGAGGGGCGGCAGACGGTTGCCGTCGATCATGGCGTAGTCCGCCTTGACCGAGAGTCCCTCGACGGCGCGTTTCATGGTATTCATGGTGGTAGCAAGGATGTTGTCGCGCTCGATCTCCTCGACCGTTCCGAACGCGATCGAACAGGATAACGCCTGTTCGATGATCACGTCGAAGAGCGCCTCGCGCTTTTTCTCGGTGAGCTTCTTGCTGTCATTGACTCCCTCGATGATACAGCCCTCGGGCAAGATCACCGCGGCAGCACAGACAGGTCCCGCGAGCGGTCCTCGACCCGCTTCGTCGACGCCGCAGACGGCTTTGTAGCCCTTTTCGGCGGCTTCTTTTTCGTAAAATAACCAATCCATAGTTGACTCCTGATTCGGTATAGTTTCATCCTCATTGAATCCGGGGTGATGACATCGAAGTCAGCCCCTCATCCGTCGCCGTTCGGCGACACCTTCCCCCGAGGGGAAGGCTTTATCGTTGACTCCTTATTCATAATCGTTACTCGCTTTGCTCGAACAATACTGCAATCCCTCCGAGTTTGCCGTGGGCAAACCCACCTCCCTTTACCAAAGGGAGGCTAGAGAGGATACTCCAAGGTAATGCGTCCCAGCTTGGCAGCGCGGAACTCGTCGAGGACGGTCGCTGCTGCGCGCTCGGTATCGGCTTCGCCGCCTGAGATCAGCATGCCGCGATGCTTGGCGATCACGGAGAGCAGCTCGTAGGACGGCAGGCTGAGATCGTCATCGGAGAGGTCGTAGCGCTCGACGAACGCGGGAGTTTTCAGCTCCTTCAAGAGATCGAGCAGACGGATCGCGAGCAGCTCGATATCCATGATATTGTCCTTGATCGCACCGGTGAAGGCGAGGCGTTCGCCGACGGTCTGGTCGTCGAATTTCGGCCACAAGACGCCGGGGGTGTCGAGCATCTCAAAGCCCTTGGACACGGTGAACCACTGGTTACCGCGGGTAACACCCGGTCGGTCGGCTGACTGTGCCTTGTTTTTCTTTGAGATGCGGTTGATAAAGGTGGATTTTCCGACGTTCGGGATGCCGACGATCATCACGCGCATGGAGGGATTGAGCATGCCCTTTGCCTTGTAGGCGGCGATGCGGTCGGAAAGCAGGTCGCTGAGCGCAGGGACAAACTGATCCACTCCCCTGCCGCTCTTGCAATCAACAGGGATCGCGCGGATCTTCTCGGATGACAGATGATCGACCCACTTCTTCGTGGCGTTTCTGTCCGCCATGTCGCACTTATTGAGCAGAATCACACGGGGTTTTCCCGCGGTGAGCTGTGCGATATCCGGGTTGCGGGATGAGATCGGGATGCGGGCGTCGATGATCTCGGCGACCGCGTCGACAAGGCGCAGGTCGCGCTCGATCTGGCGCTTGGTCTTGGTCATATGTCCCGGGAACCACTGGATCGTCTGGGTATGAGGCGAATCGGACTTCGGCGCGGTCTTCGACTTTTTCGGCTTTGGGGCGGGCTTTGCGGGTTTCGCGGGATTGCGGTTATCCTTTAAGCGCGCGCCGGAGCGTCCGCCGGGTTTATTGGCGATATAATTGGATTTATTATTCTTTTTTCGAATATTCTTTTGATTCTTCATAGCGTTTGGAAAAAAGCCTGCTCCTTATGAAGCAGGCTGTAGGGTTTGAGTTACTTGTACAAATAGCGGATCTTGGAGAGGTCTAGCTTGGGCGTTCCCTCGGAGCTGTAGGAATGAGGGATGATATCCAGCTGAGCCTTGCCGATGATGTCGGAAACGTTGATGAGTCCGACCTCGTTGAAGCGGCTGTCGAGGGATACGGTGCGGTTGTCGCCCATGACGAAGACCTTGCCCTCGGGGACGATGCCGTTGACCTCCTCGGCGGATCTGTCGCCGATGCGGGTGACGCCCTGGATGTAATCCTCGTTCTGCAGCTCGCCGTCGACATAGACCTTGTTGTTCTCAAAGTCGATCTGAAGATCCTGTCCCTCGGTCGCGATGACACGCTTGATCAGCGCCTTTTCATAGCGTTCACCGTGGCTGATGACCACGATGTCGCCCTGGTGGGGCGTATAGAACAGGTCGGTGATGACGACCTTGTCGGTATTGATCAGGGTCGGCTCCATCGAGGGACCGTCAACGTCGATGATCCTGAAGAAGAAGGACATCAAGATCAAAACGCAGATCAGCGCCATGAACAGGCTGCCCAACCAGTCGAACACCGTCGAGGTGACGACGCGTTTATTCAGCTTTATCTTGACGACTTCGCCGTCGGTCTTTTCGGATGCGGCATCCGGCTCCTCGAACAGCGCGTCGAGCTTCTTTTCATCTATCTTCACGTTGACATCTCCAAGCAATGGTTACTATGCACATGTGCGGGAAGGGGCGTCCCCAACCCCGCAAAAGCGAAATACAATACAATAATACACGTAAAAAGGGGACTTGTAAAGTCCCCTCTCACATTTTTATTTACGGATTTCTTCCTTGACCTTAGCAGCCTTACCGACTCTGTCACGCAGATAGTAGAGCTTGCTGCGGCGAACCTTACCGCGACGAACAACCTTGACGTCGACGACGTTCGGGCTGTGGAGCGGGAAGACTCTCTCAACACCTACGCCGTAGGATACGCGGCGAACGGTGAAGGTCTCGGCTACGCCGGAACCGCGGCGTGCGATAACGGTGCCTTCAAACATCTGGATTCTCTCGCGCTCACCCTCGCGGATGTTAACGGAAACTTTTACGGTGTCACCGATGTGAAATTCGGGTGCGGTTTCTTTGATTGAGCTTTCAGCAATTTTCTTTAATGCGTCCATGATTTCCTCCTAAATACTAATCAGACATTCGTGCCGCTTATCGGGCAGAGGACTATCCGCTTCAAATTTGAATATGAAATATTCAGATCTGAACCCCATCAACTGACTTGAAGGTATTCAAATGCCTAAATATCATATCACAAAGCATCATAAAATGCAAGTGTTTTTTGAAAATAGTTGGCAGTAAGCGGTGAAACGTCGGGGATCAGTCCTTGTTTTTGGCTCTCAGCTTCGTAAGAAAGGTCAGAAAGCACGCGGGAGGCTCAGCGGTGAACTCCATATACTCACCCGTCACAGGATGGATGAAGCCGAGACGGTAGGCATGGAGGCACTGACCGCCGAGGGCGGTGATGACCTTCGCGGGTCCGTAGACGTCGTCGCCCGCGATAGGGTGTCCGATGTGAGCGAGGTGGACGCGGATCTGGTGGGTGCGACCGGTCTCGAGACGGCAGGAGATGTAGGTGAAGCCTTGCAAACGTTCCAGCACCTTGATATGGGTGACGGCAGACTTGGAATTCAGCTGAGTGACACACATCTTCTTGCGGTCGATCTTGTGACGCCCGATGGGCGCGTCGACGGTAAGCTCGTCCTCACGGATGTTGCCGTAGGCGACGGCAAGGTATTCGCGGGTGAAGCTGTGGTCGGCGATCTGAGCGGACAAGCCGGCGTGAGCGACGTCGGACTTCGCGACCGCGAGCAGACCCGAGGTGTTCTTGTCAATGCGGTGGACGATGCCCGGTCGAAGCTCGCCGTTGATACCCGAGAGGTTATCGCCGCAGTGGTGCATCAGGGCGTTGACCAGCGTACCGGAATAGTTGCCGGGCGCAGGATGAACAACCATACCCTTCGGCTTGTTGACGACGAGAAGGTCGTCGTCCTCGTAGACGATATCGAGGGGGATGTCCTCGGGGGTGATATCGACCGGCTGAGGATCGTCGAGGTCGACGGTGATCATATCATTTGCGGCGGTCTTGTAGCTTTTTGAAACCGCTCTCTCCCCTACCGTGACCTTGCCGTCTTCGATCAGCTTGGTGATCGCGGAGCGGCTGACGCCGTCGATGCGGTCGGATAGGTATTTATCGAGGCGAACGGCGCTGTCGTCGGGATCGACCGTGAATGTCAGGCGGGTCATGTCAGGCTTCCTCGTCAGTGGCTTCTTTCGACTGCTTCTTCTTATCATTCTTCAGCCAGTCGGAGAAGAAAATCAGATAGACGATCAGGCAGACCGTGCCGGCGGTGATGCAGTAATCGGCAAAGTTGCAGATCGGCGGGAAGAATGACAGGCTGAGATAATCGACGACGTAGCCGTGGACGATGCGCTCATAAAGGTTGCCGAGTCCGCCGCCGATGATCAGCGAGGCGGCAACAGAAAAGAGTACGCTTTTCTTATAATTCTTGATAAGAAATATAGCCGCAACGATGATCACGATGGAAGTAGTGATGGCAAAAAAGACGGTGCCGTCCTGGAACATGCCGAATGCTACGCCGCGATTTTCGGAATAAACGAACCGGAGAATCGACGGGACAGCGTTGACAACGCCGTCGGGTTTGAGGTTCGCAACGACGAAATAGCGGATCACCTCGGCGAGTACCGGGATGACCACGATGATGGCGATATACAGAAAGATCATGTATTCACGCTCCTAAAGGAATGCGGTGTACCGGGATAAGCGGTACACCGCAGAGATGGTTATAATAGGTGGTCGCTACGCGACATTGTGCAATCCCTCAGTCAGCTTCGCTGACAGCTCTCCTCTGTATGGGTGTTGTGTCCCAAATCAAGATTTGGACAACACCTCACCTTTACCAAAGGGAACCTAAGCGAGGATGGCGGCGCAGCGGTCGCAGAGGGTCGGATGATCGTGATCATGACCGACCGTGGCGGAATACGCCCAGCAGCGTTCGCACTTCTCGCCCTCAGCCTTGGTGACCTCGACGGAGAGTTCGCCCTCAGCCTCGACCAGCTTGACGTCGGATACGATGAACACGGCTTTCAACTCGGGCAATACGGAGCTGATGAACGCGTAGTCGTCGCCGGACGCCTTCAAGGTAATACAGGTCTCGAGGGAAGCCTTAACGACCTTCTCCTTGATGACGACCTCGAGGGATTTCTTGACGGTATCGCGCAGGTCGTGGATGCGATCCCAAGTCGCGATGAAATCATCCGCAACGTCGATGTCAAAGGGCTTCGGCATGTCGTTGAACAGGACGTTCGCCTTGTCGTCGGACGCCTTGTGCGGCATGAAGCGCCAGATCTCGTCGGCGGTATAGGCGAGGATCGGGGTGAGCAGGCGAGTCAGAGAATCGAGGATCATATACATCGCTGTCTGAGCCGCTCTGCGAGCGGGAGAATCCGCCTTCTCGGTATACAATCTGTCCTTCAGAACGTCGAGATAGAAGTTAGACATATCGACGACGCAGAAGTTGTGGATGCTGTGATAGACCTGATGGAACTCGAACTTGTCGTAGGCGTTCAGGCACTTTTCGATCAGCTCGTTGAGCTTGACGATCGCCCACTTGTCGATGGGCAGCAGATCGGCTGACGCGACCATATCGGTCTCGGGATCGAAGTCAAAGAGGTTGCCGAGGATATAGCGCGCGGTGTTGCGGATCTTGCGGTAGGCTTCGGACATCTGCTTGAGAATCTCGCGCGAGATCGTGATATCCGACTGGTAGTCGGCGGACGCAACCCACAGACGGAGTACATCGGCGCCGTACTGCTTGATGACCTCCTGCGGGGAGATGCCGTTGCCGAGGGACTTTGACATCTTGCGGCGTTCGAGATCGAGGATCATGCCGTGGGTCAGGACGGTACGGTAAGGCGCGACGCCCTCGGTCGCGACAGAGGTCAAAAGAGAACTCTGGAACCATCCGCGGTACTGGTCGTTGCCCTCGAGATAGAGGTCGGCGGGAGTACCGAGATAGTCGCGGCGTTTGCAGACGGCGCGATGGGAAGAACCGCTGTCGAACCAAACGTCCATGATATCCTTTTCTTTATCGAAATGCTTGCCGCCGCACTTTGGGCAAACAGTACCCTCGGGGAGGATCTCCTCAGCCGTGTGGGTGAACCACGCGTTGGAGCCTTCCTCACCGAACAGGTCGGCAACAGCGAGCATCGCTTCTTTATTCACATAGGGTTCTCCGCAATCCTTGCAGTAGAAGATCGGGATCGGAACGCCCCACTTGCGCTGACGGGAGATACACCAGTCCTTGCGGTCGCGCACCATGGCGGTGATGCGATCCTTGCCCCATGCAGGGATCCACTCGACGGTGTTGATCGCGTCGACGGCTTTGTCCTTGAAATCATCGACAGAGCAGAACCACTGGTCGGTCGCGCGGAAGAGGATCGGGGTCTTGCAGCGCCAACAATGGGGATACTGGTGGATGATCTTCTTGAGGGCGAACAACGCGCCGGTCTCTTCGAGATAAGCCGCGATCTTCTTGTTCGCTTCATCGGTGGTAAGTCCCGCGAACTGACCCGCCTCCTCGGTCAAAACGCCGTCGGCGTTGACCGGGCAGATGGTCGGGATCTCAGGGTAATTCTGGCAGACGTTGTAGTCGTCGACACCGTGTCCGGGCGCGGTATGTACGCAGCCGGTACCGCTCTCGAGCGTGACATGCTCGCCGACGATCAAGAGGGATTCGCGGTCGAGGAAGGGATGCTGTGTCTTCATATACTCCAGCTCGGCGCCCTTGATCGTTCCGACGACCTCATAATCAGTAAGCTCTGCCTCAGCCATCGCGTTCTCATAGAGATCGGTCGCCATGACGAAATACTCGTCGCCGCACTTGATGATGGAATACTCATAGCGCGGGCCGACACAGATCGCGAGGTTCGCGGGCAGCGTCCATGTGGTGGTCGTCCAGATGACGAAGCTGACCTTTTTGGGGTCGATGCCCATCGCGGAGAACTTGCCCAGATCGTCGGTGACGCGGAATTTGACATAGATGGAATGGCAGGGATCCTCGGCGTACTCGACCTCAGCCTCAGCGAGAGCGGTCTTGCACTCGGGACACCAGTAAACGGGCTTTAAACCGCGGTAGATGTAGCCCTTATCAGCCATTTCGGCAAAAACTTTAATCTGCTCTGCCTCAAACTCATGCTTTAAGGTAATGTAGGGGTGATCCCACTCTCCGATTGCGCCGAGGCGCTTGAACTGCTCGCGCTGATCGTTAATGTAACCGGTAACAAACTCCTCGCAGAGCTTTCTGAGCTCTACTACGGAAATATCGGCTGAGCTGCCGATACCGGCTTTTTGTCTGGCTTTAAGCTCTGTGGGCAGTCCGTGGGTATCCCAACCGGGAACAAACGGAGCCTTGAAGCCTGCCATATTTTTGTAACGAACAATAAAGTCCTTTAAGATTTTATTAAGTGCGTGGCCGAGGTGGATATCGCCGTTAGCATACGGAGGTCCGTCATGAAGCACAAAGAGCGGTTTGCCTTCGTTATGCTCCATCAGCTTGTCGTAAAGCTTTTCCTCCTCCCAATTTTTGAGCGTTTCAGGCTCGCTCTTGGGCAGACCTGCACGCATTGGAAAATCGGTTTTAGGCAGATT
>JAFSRK010000115.1 GCA_017446165.1 Ruminococcus sp. | reverse complement strand
CTGCAGGCAGGATCATTTTGTATTGACACAGCGCGGTGACAAGCGCGGTCGCCTCCGGATTCTTATCGTCCGCGCTCAGGCGAATCTTAGCGCCTTCATGCGCTGTGTTCGCGATCAAAGCGGCAGCCTTCTTGATATCCTGTGCGCCCTCAGGACTGATGCCGTTGATCACGGATATGCGCGACGGTTGTGCTTTGAGGATGTCAGAGATTGTGTGGTAGCCTGCGTCATGCAGCGCTTTGACCCTGATACCCTTCTTATAGCGGGTCAACTCGTCGACCGGGATCGTTTTCAGGATTTCCGACGAGTCGGATGCGGCGAGCTTTGATGCCGCATTTTGTATCTGAGTGCGGCACCGGTCCGCCAGGTTGTCCACCTGACGGAATTTCGCATACAACTCCTGATATGTTCTTTGGAATCCTTTGACCTCGGAGGCACTGTAAGTACGCGCCATAATCACACTTCCTTATTGTTTACTATTCTTCTAAACTATATCACAGCTAAGCGCACTTTGACAAGGTTTTTCCTTGACATTCTTCGCATCGGGTTTATAATTGAAGATGGCTCTTATTGCAAAACAGTCAGGCAAAGAAATGAGGTAATGAATATGCCCTGTACAACCGTATTAGTAGGTAAGGGTGCGTCTAACGACGGCACCACGATGATCGCGCGCACTGATGACGGACACTTTGACGTCAAGAAGTTTATCGTCGTCGAACCGAAGGATCAGCCGAGAAAGTATAAAAGTGTGATCTCTCATGTGGAGATTACGCTCCCCGATAACCCGATGCGCTATACCGCCAGCCCCAGCGTTGACCCGAAACAGGGAACATGGGCGGCGACCGGTATCAACGCGGCGAACGTCGGCATGACTGCGACCGAGACGATCTCGTCCAATCCGCGCGTCCTCTCAGCCGACCCGCTGGTCGTCTATCAAAAGGCGAAGAACAGACGTGAGAAGGATGTGATTGGCGGCATCGGTGAAGAAGATATCGTGTCGCTGGTGCTTCCGTATATCCATACTGCGCGCGAGGGCGTTCTGCGGCTCGCGTCCCTGCTTGAGGAATTCGGCACCTATGAATCCAACGGTATCGCGTTCAATGACGAGAACGAGGTCTGGTGGATGGAAACCATCGGCGGTCATCACTGGATGGCAAAGCGTGTCCCCGACGACGTTGTCGTGATGATGCCCAACCAGTTCGGCATGGATTCTTTTGATCTCGACGACGCATTCGGTGATCAGAAAGCGCACCTGTGCTCCGCCGATCTTCGAGAATTCATCAGCGCTTATCATCTCGATATGAACCAAAACGGTGTGTTCAATCCGCGTGATGTTTTCGGCTCCCACGATGATATGGATCACGTTTACAATACGCCCCGCGCATGGTTTATGGGCAGATATCTCTGCCCTTGGAGTCACAAGTGGGACGGTGATAATGCGGAGTTCACACCCGAGAGCGACAACCTGCCGTGGTCGCTGGTACCCGACAGAAAGGTCGCAATCGAGGAAGTGAAATATCTGCTTTCCGGTCACTATCAGGGTACCGACTATGATCCCTACACAAGCCGTGATACCGGCAAGCGCGGTATGTACCGTTCGATCGGTATCAACCGTACCGGCGTGACCTCGATTTGTCAGATCCGCCACGACGTTCCCGACGCGATCAAGGGCGTTGAATGGATCTGTTACGGCTCGACTGCCTTCTCGACCTTCATCCCGTTCTATACCAACGTTCCGAAGCTCCCGCGCTATGTCAGCAAGGTTGGCTTGGATGTCTCGACTGAGGTCTTCTACTGGGCGAGCAGATTAATCAACACGCTCGCGGATACTGCTTACAGCGATTGCGTTCAACATATCGAGCGTTATCATGAGAAGACGCTCACCAAGGGACGTCAGATCATTCTGGAATACGATAAGAAGATAGGGGAGACAGGCGATCCTTCTTTAGCTGAAGAAGCGAACGAAAAGCTCAGCAAAATGGCGAAGGAGGAAACCTCCTACACCCTTAACAAGGTCATGTATGAAGCGAGTGTAAAGATGAAGAACGGCTTTAAGCTGTCCGATAACTGATAATACACGGTGAATATAAAAGCGGCCCTCGACACGGTGATGTCGGGGGCTGCTTGGTAATAGATGTTATTGGATGTAAACGATCGCGGTTTTGCGAAAGGCGGTGACAATCCGCGTCAATCCCGAGTAGATCAGACTGATTGCGAAACCGTATACCAGAATATTCCTGTCCTTGAGTATCACGCCGAGAACCAGCATCAGGATCGCAAATAGTACGCTGATGATACCCAACGCAAGCTTCATTTTCCATGCACCGCCGAAGCGCTTGGCTTCAAACGCCCGGAGAACACTGACAAAGCCTGCGAATGCATAGACGCCCAAGAGGTAGAACAGGATGATAAAGCTGCTCATAGACGCAATAGAGTTGGTAAAGAGCGCAACGTCAAGGAGAATGATCGCCTGATAGAGAATCGACCTGCCGCCGACCATGTGCCGCGCCATCCTGAAATAGTAGAGAAGCAGTCGGAAAGCGTAGATGAACAGCAGGATACCGATAGTTAAAGCGGCGAAGATAAATCCTTCTTCCGGAAGAAACATCAGGAGGACAGAAAAAGCGATCATGAACAGACCGAAGAATAAGCTTTTGATACGCTGAAAGTGACTCATCTCATGATCCTCCTTTGTAAATCTATCAGCTTGCGATAGGCTTTCATCCCTTTGAATCCGCGTTTCTGATAATCGATCGAAACGCCGGCAAGCTTATTGCCGGAGGTGTAGATCCTGTTGGTGACCATACTTTTCTGAGAGAGGGCGGCAAGGATGAACTTGCCGAGGAAGGTGTCGTCCTTTTGGTTCTTCGAAGCAGTTTTATACTCGTTCTGATAGCGGTCGATGTCAAAGGGGATGATCGTTTTACCGGATAGTTTTTCGCCGAGCGCTTTCCAGTCATCGCTTGAATCAAGCTGCCGCTTGTTGAGAATGGCGTCGATCTCTGCTTCAATATCCTTGATCGCGTCAAAGTCATATACACCGCACTCAAAGCTGCCGGACTGACCGCGAAGATATTTCATCGCCGTGATCATCTGACAAAATGCGTGTTTGTAGTCGGATGGATTGTCCTTGACAATTTCCTCGTATCCGCCCCAAGCAGGAAGATACTTGTAACGAATGAAGCTGTAGTCGGGCAGATGACCCGCACGTCCGTGACCGAGATTCATGATGGATTTTTCATCGCTGACATAGATGCTGGCGGTATACAGGCTTTTGTCAAGGTCATCGGGCGTTGAGGCGCTGTGGCGAAAGTGCAGCTGCTTTTCACTGTCGTCAGGGAATATTTCATAGAACCAGTAGTTAGTGTTGTTGATTACGAGCGAGGGAGTTCCCGCAAAGTGCTGATGCGCCCATGTGTCGGATAGAACATGCATCGCGACCCCCACCGACTGCATGCTTTTGTTCTTGGCTAGCTCCACGGTGTTTTTTACAAGCTCACCGTTCGGACCACAGATCAGTCTGTATTTATTACGATACTGTGTGGAACAGCGCTTCGGCGGCTCGGCGTTCAGATCCTTCGGAAGAAAGTGGAACGATGACCAGATGCGTGTGATATCCTGCAAACCGCTGATATCGGTGTCTGCTTCCATCAGCTCGAGCTGCAGCTGGGTCGTTGCGGCAGCGCGGGGAGCTTTCAGCTTAGACAGCAGTGTTGCGCTGCAAAGATCGACGAACTGGTCGCTGTAGGCGATCACCTGAGATTCATCGTGAGAGTATCCCGCGAGGATCGCCGCACAGTAGGTCGCGTAGTAGTGAAAATCAGGATTCATGCTGTCGCCTCCTTTTTTCTCATTCTTCGGATGCCGATCGCGTTGCACATCATTTCGATCAGGATGATCACCGCCGTCAGGTCAATGATCAGCGTGATGATGATGGTAAATATCCCGTCGGTTCCCAAAAAGAGCAGAGCGATATCGCCGACGACTCCCGCAATATAGAAAATGATCAATAAGCCGGTGACGATCAGATAGAAGATAGTCTTATGCTTTCCTTTGCCCTCGGAACGAGCCGAGAGTCCTATGTAAAGGCTGAGCAGTAAATGCAAGGTGATGAATATCCAGGCAAAAATGTTTGCAACGATCGTTTCTATCTCATTCAGTTGCCCATTGAAAAACGTGCCGGTGATGAGGAAGGTCAATGCATATTTGATAAATGACCATGCACCCAGAAAAATCACACCGTTTCCCAGTGTGCGGAGATTGATCTCCATTCTTCTCTCTCTTGCGTTCATTGCTTTTCCTCCGGATGATGAAATTCAGCTTTGCCATAGCCGAGAATGAAATCGAATATAAAGGGTATAAAGAACATACCGATCTTGAAACCGATACCCTTTCTGAAACAATCGCACAGACGGTTGACATAAATCAATTCGGCAATGACCGTGAAGATCGCGATTGGGATTCCGCATGCGATGACAACCGAGTCGGGAATCCCCTTGATCAGGTCAAGTGCAAGTTCGGTAAACCAAAATATAATCTCCAGCACGAACCAAGTATGACTCATCCCGACAATATGATGTGCGGTATAGAGGTTGTAAAACGGTATCAGGGATTTCCACCCCTTTTCACCGGCTTTTTCCAGAATACGCCAATTGGCGATGACTGATAAAACGATGATGATCAATAATGCGATACTTACGATCACGCCTTCTTTGGTTGTAAAATCAAGGATCAATTTATCCAATGCAGTACACTCCTATGTTTAAAGTTGACTTTTTTATACTAATTTCAATTAAAACGCTTAAACAAGATATTTGCGGAAAATTTCGCAGAGCAAGGCAGAGATCGCAGGCAGGCTGGCGCCTGTCAAGATCGACAACGCAGCTATGCGGAATTTAACGCAATAGATGTTAATGGGTTTTACTTGAAATTAGTATAAGTCTATATAAAGAATTATACCACATTCGATCTTTCGACACAATACATGAAAATATTCTGTTAACAAAGATTAAGCAACCGATAGAGCATCCTGATCGGATCAGTTATCGGTTGCTTAGATTTTTATATTGTTTATTTGTCGAAGCTCATGCTCTCTTCAAAGGTTTTTCTGAAAACGCCGTCGGCTTCGGGATCACTGACCAGTATCCAGATACGAGACCAGTCGTCGTCCTCGTAGCTCAGGTAATATGCAAATGTGTGAGAGCCTGTGTTCGGATCGCTTGAAAGCTCACCGAAGAGTACCTTTCTGCCGCCGAGCTCACGCTCCTGCAGACCGCTCTCAACTTCTTGTTCGAGTTCTGACTTTGTCATGCCGCCGTTGCTACCCTGTCCGAAATAGATGTACAGTCCATAAGGTGAATTGTTTGGCTTCGCTTCGCTGTCGGAAGGATTAAAGTAATAGCCGAAATACTGCAAGCCGCTGTAAGCTTCGTTGGCTGTCTTGAAGGTATCGGGATAGCTGAACGACAAATAGTACGGCTGTCCCTTATAGCTGTAGTCATAACAGTCAAGTTCACCCTTGACCCAGTTGAGGCTTGTAGTGTCGAAGACAGTCGGCGCGTGGGTCTCTGCTGTTGTTTCTATGACGGTCTCTTCTGCTGTTGGCGGCTCATTCTTCGTTGCACCGTTTTCTTGATTTGAGCCTGAGCAGGAAACAAGTGCAAAAGCCATCAAGCCTGTAAGTATAATGCAAAGTATCTTTTTCATAAAAGCATCTCCTTAAAGTTTTATCTCTATTTATCTATCCAGCCGTCATAACCTTCGGCGTACTGATTGTCTGTAATGGGCGTATAGCGGTTCTGATCTCCGATGTCGTCCAGAAATCCGCTGTAGGCACGGTAGATCTCACCCGTTTCGTTATCGTAG
>JAFSRK010000114.1 GCA_017446165.1 Ruminococcus sp. | reverse complement strand
TAATTCTCAACGACCGCTTTCGAAGCATTGTATACGACGAAATCCGGCTCGAAAGTCTCAAGTTCTTCTTCCGTCGGAATGATAAACATATTTTTGATGAAATGCGCCTGCCAGGCCACTTCCACGATGAAGCGGATGGCCATGCGGGTGTCCTTGTTCGCGCCGCAGAAGCAGTCGACGACATAGAGCTTCTTTCCGGAGAGCTGCTCGATGGCGAGTCTCTTGCACTCGTTCCAAGCCTCGATGGTGGCGGGATGGTTGTCGTTGGGATATTCGGGAGTCGTCCACCATACGGTGTCGCGGCTCTTGTCATCCATGACGATGAACTTGTCTTTGGGTGAACGGCCGGTGTAGATGCCGGTCATGACGTTGACAGCGCCCAGCTCGGTGAGCTGACCCTTGTCGAAGCCCTCGAGAGCGGGATCCATCTCGTCCTCGAAGAGCTGTTCGTAGGACGGGTTGTAGATGATCTCCTTGGCATCAACGATGCCGTACTTGGTTAAATCAATCTTTGACATAATATACCTCCTGTTGTGGGAACATATATCCCCACGATAAAATACGATACTATTATAGTACAAATGAAGGGAAAAGTCAATTATATAATATGTAGGGGCGGGTCTTGATCCGCCCGTTTGAAAATCAGGATGATTTTCAAAATTTATGCGCTTTTCCGATAGCTGTACCGTGTCGGAACACGCAGATACCCGTCGCGCGGCGTTGCCGCACGATCGGGCGGGTCAAGACCCGCCCCTACGGAACGCAGTGCTTGACAAATACCCCCTATGGGTATATAATAGCGGTAACAAACAAATACCCCCATGGGGTATCTACCGATGAGGTGAGAATATGCCGTGTGAACACTGCTTGAAGAAAACCGAGCGCTCCGACGATGAGAAGCGTCGGCTGATCAACCGTCTGTCGCGGCTCGAGGGACAGATCAGGGGCATCCGCGCGATGGTGGAGAACGACGCCTACTGTGTGGACATCCTGACCCAGAGCGCCGCGGCGAAGTCGGCGTTCAACGCCTTCAACCGCGAGCTGCTGCGCCGCCACGTCGAGGGCTGCGTCACCCGCGATATCAAAGCGGGCGATGAAGAGACCGTCGGAGAATTGATGGATATTATAGGGAAGCTGATGAGGTGATCGGCTCCCTTTGGTAAAGGGAGCTGTCACGGCTTGCCGAGACTGAGGGATTGCATAATTGAACGAGCGAAGCGAGATACTGATTATGATATGGTTGGTCGCGGGACACGAGTGTCCGCTCCATACTGCAATCCTTCCACCGCTTACGCGGTCCCCCTCCCTTTACCAACGGGAGGCGAAAAGGAGGAAAACAATGACCAGATACAACGTCGGCGGGATGAGCTGCGCCGCATGCTCCGCGCGCGTGGAGAAAGCCGTCAGCGGCGTCGAGGGCGTGACCGCCTGTTCGGTCAGTCTTCTGACCAACTCGATGACCGTCGAGGGCGGGGCTTCTGCCGATCAGATCATCAGCGCCGTCGAGAAGGCGGGCTACACCGCCTCTCCCGATGTGCCTGATAAGGCCAAAAAACAACCGATACAAATACAACAGCCGAATGAGGTCATGCCGCTTGTACGGCGGTTCGTCAGCTCGCTGATCCTGCTGCTCGTCCTGATGTACTTCTCGATGGGTCACAGCATGTGGGGCTTCCCGCTGCCGGACTTTTTTGACCATAATCATGTCGCGATCGGACTGGTTCAACTGCTCCTGTCCGCCGCGATCATGGTGATCAATCAGCGCTTCTTCATCAGCGGTTTTCGGGGACTTCTCCACCGAGCGCCGAACATGGACACGCTGGTGTCCCTCGGCTCGGCGGCGAGCTTTGTCTGGAGTACCTATGTGCTGTTCCGCATGACGGCAGTCTCCGCCGACGAAGCCATGGAGCTGATGCACGGACTGTACTTTGAGTCCGCCGCCATGATACTGGTGCTGATCACCGTCGGCAAGATCCTCGAAGCCCGCTCAAAGGGCAAAACCACCGACGCCCTGCGCTCGCTGATGGATCTCTCCCCCAAGACAGCCGTGGTCATCCGAGGCGGCGAGGAACGCGAGGTGCCGATCGACGAGGTCATGAAGGACGATATCTTCATCGTGCGACCCGGCATGAGCGTCCCCGTGGACGGCGTCGTCATCGAGGGCGAAAGCGCCGTTGACGAGAGTATGCTGACCGGCGAGAGCCTGCCTGTCGAGAAGGCTGAGGGCATGGCGGTCTACTCGGCGACCATGAATCAGAGCGGCTTCATCCGCTGTCGCGCCACCCGCGTGGGCGAGGACACCACCCTGAGTCAGATCATTCGCACCGTCTATGACGCGTCCTCCACCAAAGCCCCGATCGCCCGCGTCGCCGACAAGGTCTCGGGCATCTTCGTGCCGGTCGTCATCGGCATCGCCGTGATCACCCTGATCGTCTGGCTGATCGTCGGCAGGGAATTCAGCTACTCGCTGGAACGCGCGATCTCGGTGCTGGTCATCAGCTGTCCGTGCGCCTTGGGACTCGCTACCCCGGTTTCCATCATGGTCGGTAACGGCGTCGGCGCCAAGGCAGGCATCCTCTTCAAGAACGCCGAGAGCCTTGAGACCGCCGGCAAAACGCAGATCATCGCGCTGGATAAGACCGGCACGATCACAAAGGGCGAACCGACCGTCACCGACGTCATCACCGCCGAGGGGATCACCGACGAAGAACTGCTTACCCTTGCCTGCTCTCTCGAAGCAAAGAGCGAGCATCCGCTGGCGAAAGCCATCACCGCCTATGCCGACGAAAGGGGCGTTGTCCCCGCCGCGTGCGAGGGCTTCCGCAATCTCTCGGGCAGCGGCGTCGAGGGCAGGGTCGGCGGCAAAACCGCCATCGCAGGCTCTTACAAATTCATCCGCTCCAAAGCCGCTGTCCCCGCGTCGTTTGCATCCCGCGTCAGCTCCCTTGCCGATCAGGGCAAGACCCCGATGCTGTTCCTCAGCGACGGCAGACTGCTCGGCATGATCGCCGTCGCGGACACCGTCAAGGATGACAGCCGAGAGGCGGTGGAACAGCTCACCGAGATGGGCGTGCGCGTCGTAATGATCACCGGCGACAATGAGCGCACCGCCAAAGCCATCGGCGACAGCGTGGGCGTTGACCGCGTCTACGCAGGCGTCCTGCCCAACGAGAAGGGCGACATCATCGCCGATCTCAAGAGCTGCGGCAAGACCGCCATGGTGGGCGACGGCATCAACGATGCTCCCGCCCTGACCGCCGCCGATACCGGCGTTGCGATCGGCTCGGGCGCGGATATCGCCGTGGAGAGCGCGGATGTGGTGCTGGTCGGCAGTCGGCTCAGCGAAGCCGTCGCCGCGATCAGACTCTCGAAAGCCACCCTCCGCAACATCCGCCAGAACCTTTTCTGGGCATTCATCTACAACATCATCGGCATCCCCCTCGCCGCGGGCGTGTGGATCCCGATCTTCGGCTGGACGTTGAATCCCATGTTCGGCGCCGCCGCCATGAGCCTTTCGAGCTTTTGTGTCGTCACCAATGCGCTGCGGCTGAATCTCTTTGATCCGCACAAGCGCAGAAAATATAAAAATACCCCAGTGGAATTACCCGCCGAGGCAGAATCTGACAAAGGAGAAGATCATATGGTACAAACAATCGTTAACGTGGAGGGCATGATGTGTCCGATGTGTGAGAAGCACGTTACCCAGGCAATCCAGACCGCCGGTATCCAAGACCTGCTGTCCGTGAAGGCATCCCATGAAGAGGGGACCGTCGAGCTGGTCAGCGAGACCCCGGTCAACTACGACATCGTCGCCGCCGCAGTCAAGGAGGCGGGGTATAAGCCTATGGGAATTAGGAATTAGAAATTAGAAATTAGGAATTATTATTCTTTGCAGGGTAAATAGAAAACGAGAGGTGCTGACACTATGATCAGCACCTCTTTTTTTGT
>JAFSRK010000113.1 GCA_017446165.1 Ruminococcus sp. | reverse complement strand
CGTCCTTGTTCTCATCAAGCTTGAGTCCGTCGCATAAGCCGCGGATGTAAGAAATTCTTTCAGTTAAGTTCATGGTGTTCTCCTTATGCTCTGCCGAGATACTCGCCGGTGCGGGTGTCGATCTGGATCATCTCGCCCTCTTCGATGAAGAGCGGGACCTTGATCTCAGCGCCGGTCTCGAGGGTAGCGGGCTTGGTCGCGTTGGTCGCGGTGTTGCCTGCGAAGCCGGGATCGGTCTGGGTGACCTGAAGTTCAACAAAGTTGGGCGGCTCTACGCCGAATACGTTGCCCTTGTAGGACAGCACCTTACAGACCATGTTCTCCTTGACGAACTTGAAGTTGTCGCCGAGGATGGACGCGTTGATCGGGATCTGCTCCCAAGTCTCGGTATCCATGAAGTAATAGAGGTCGCCGTCATTGTAGCTGTACTCCATGTCCTTTCTGTCAATGAAAGCGGTGGGGTACTTATCGTTCGGGTTGAAGGTTTTCTCAACAACGGAACCGGTGATGACGTTTCTGATTTTTGTTCTGACAAAAGCCGCGCCTTTGCCGGGCTTTACATGCTGGAACTCGATGATGGACACAACCTGTCCGTCCATCTCAAAGGTGACGCCGTTTCTGAAATCGCCGGCAGAAATCATATACAATTCCTCCTAAAAATTATTCTGCTAAAAGCCCGGTCGGTGCCGAAAATGCACAGACTAAGCATTTTAATACAAGTATTATACAGTTAATCGACCGAAAAATCAATAGGCAGAAAGAATTTTATCAGATTACCGTCAATTCTCTCGGCAAATCGGCGAGGGTATAGCTGTGATCGCCGCTGACGACGATCATATCCTCGATGCGAACGCCGAACTCGCCGGGGAGATAGATTCCGGGTTCATCGGTGATGACCATGTTGTCCTCGAGGATGGTGGTCGAGGTCTTGTATACGCGGGGATCCTCGTGGATCTCCAGTCCCACGCCGTGACCGGTGCTGTGGCCGAAATACTCGCCGTAGCCCTTGGACTCGATATAGTCGCGCGCGGCGAGATCGACATCAGCGGTGGTGTTGCCCGCGACGATCTTCTCGGCAGCTTTCATGTGCGCCTGATAAACGATATCGTAGATCTCGCGCATCTTGTCGGTCGCGTGTCCGACAGCATAGGTGCGGGTCATATCGGAGTGGTAGCCGTTGTAGACCGAGCCGATATCGAAGGTGAAGAAATCCCCGTCACGCACGACATAGTCACCGGGAACGCCGTGCGGCAGAGAGGTGTTCGCGCCGGCGATGGTGATCAGCTCAAAAGCGATCCTCTCTCCCCCGTAGACATGGATCAGATGCTCCAGCTCAACGGACATCTCGCGCTCGGTCACACCGGGCTTGACGTAGTTCAAGAGCTCGGTCAGGGCGCGCTCGGTGATGCGCTGGGCTTTGGTGATATGAGCGATCTCATCGGCGGTCTTGATCACGCGAATGGCGCGAATCTTTTCGGAGAGTCCGCTGTCGGTGAGCAGCTCGGCGTTGAGCTTTTCTCTGAGCTGAGAGAGCTGAGAAACGGTAACGGATTCTTCTTCGATCATCAGCGATTTAATATTCTTATGAAGAATAATATCATTGATCGTATCATAGAGCTTGTTGAATTTAACAACGGTGACGTCGGAAGAAGCGTTCTTCTCGGCGGCTTCTATATAGCGGAAGTCGCACAGCAGAAAGGCTTCGTGCTTAGTGATCAGCACAGCGCCGTCGGTGTAGTTGAACAGGGTGAAATAGCGGGCGTTGATCTGAGAGGTGATCAGCGCGGCGGTGGACAGATCAGGCAGGAAAGCCTGGAGTTTTTCGATAGAAATCATAGGGTACCTCTATTTGATAATGAACAGTTGAAAACGGACAATGGACATTTGAGGGTGGGGCGCCCGCACCCGACTCTAAACAAAAAACGGACAGCGAACTGTCCGTTTCTTCTTTCATATTGTACTTATCTGTACTTACGCTTGCGAGCAGCCTCGGACTTCTTCTTACGCTTTACAGAAGGCTTCTCGTAAGCCTCTCTCTTACGAACCTCAGCGATGACGCCGGCACGCGCACACTGCTTCTTGAAGCGGCGCAGAGCGCTCTCTAAGGATTCGTTTTCCTTGAGCCTTACTTCTGACATTTATTTCCCTCCCATCCGCCATAAGGCAGGGGTAATTCGCATAATGCAACATTGATTATACAATAATGTCCCCGAAGTGTCAAGTACCAACAGTTAATTTGTAGAATTTTGCTAAGATTCAACGGAAAAATTCTACGACAAGATAAATAGGATTACTCGCTTTTCTCGATCAATCATACAATCCCTCAGTCGCCTTGACACGCGTGTCCGGCGACAGCTCCCTTTACCAAAGGGAGCCGGAATCAAGGCTTGACGACGATGTTCACGAGCTTGCCGCGGACGTAGATCTCCTTGACGATGTTCATGCCGGCTGTCGCCTCCTGAACCTTGGGATCGGCTTTCGCGAGCGCGATGACCTCGTCCTGAGCGGCGTCGGCGGAGATGCTCAGCTTTGCCTTGATCCTTCCGTTGACCTGAGCGACGATCTCGATGGTATCGTCGACACACTTTGCTTCGTCATAGGTCGGCCACTGAGCCTCGGCAAGGATGCCGTCGCCGAGCTTGCATGCCTCCCAGACCTCTTCGGTCACATGAGGTGCGAACGGATTGAGCAGGACAGCGAAGACGGACAGTTCCTTCTTCGTGACCTTGCCGGTCGCGTAGATGGTATTGATCAGCGCCATCAGTGCGGCGATGGCGGTATTGAACTTGATGTTCTCGATATCGTAGCCGACCTTCTTGATCGTCTTGTGGAACTCCTTCTCGACCTCGGGACGGATGAAATCCTCACCCGTCATGATCTCCTGCAGATTCCAGAAGCGTTCGATGAACTTGCGGCAGCCGCGGACGGAGTTGGTACTCCACGGAGCGGCTTTCTCGAAGTCGCCGATGAACATCTCGTATAGACGCAGGGTGTCGGCGCCGTACTCGTTCACGATATCGTCGGGATTCACGACGTTACCGCGTGACTTCGACATCTTCTCGCCGTTTGCGCCGAGAATCATGCCGTGAGAGGTACGCTTCGCATAGGGTTCCTTGGTCGGGACAACGCCGATATCATAGAGGAACTTGTGCCAGAAACGGCTGTAGAGCAGGTGGAGGGTGGTATGCTCCATGCCGCCGTTGTACCAGTCGACCTGGTGCCAGTAGTCGAGCGACGCCTTGGAGGCGATGGCGTCGTGGTTGTGGGGATCCATGTAGCGCAGATAGTACCACGAGGAGCCTGCCCACTGGGGCATGGTGTCGGTCTCGCGTCTTGCGTCGCCGCCGCACTTCGGGCATTTGCAGTTGACAAAGGACGGGATCTTGGCGAGCGGACTTTCGCCGCCCTCGCCGGGTTCAAAGTTTTCGACCCGCGGCAGCCGGAGCGGAAGCTCCT
>JAFSRK010000112.1 GCA_017446165.1 Ruminococcus sp. | reverse complement strand
GCTGTGACCCTTGTCGACGCCGAAGGTCGCGCCGGAGATCGCATAGTCGGAAACGGTCATGCCGTATTTTTCGCAGGTGATGTCAGAGATGCCGCGATCGCGATTTCCCCTGCCGAACATGATGCTGTCGCCGAACGACAGGGCGTGCTTGCCCTTAAGGCGTGCATAGCGCGCGACCTCATCGAGAAGCGGCTGATACTCGTCCTCGGTGATCACCGCGTCGGGATAGACCATATCGTTCTCGTCGGGAAGGAAGTAGCCGTAATAGGTGACCGTCTGAAGATCTTTTTCGTTCTTGAGGTCGGTCGCATATGTAAAATCGCGGTATTCATAATCAAGAGCTCTGACCAAAGTCTGAGCGACATAGCGGCGGGTCAGCGCGTGGTAGGCGTCCTCGTCGAGACTGTTGATGATGCCGTTGCGGAACGCCTGTTCAAAGGTCGTTTCCGCGCCGTTCGCTTTCATCAAGCCCAGCGCGGACTGCAGATCGTCCAACCACATCTCGCGGGTATGCACTGCAGCGGAATAGTGATCGCTCAGCCAGCGGGAATAGTTGTCGGCGGCTGAGACAGTCTCATCTGTCGCTTCAACTGCGTCTGTGACGCTTTCCTTCCCCTTGGTTGCAGGGATCGTCTTCTCGGGCGAGGACTCCGCCTGAGCCTTGGTGCAGGCAGCAAAAACACAGCCCATGGCGATCGCCAGCGCTGTGATGCAAAGAATCATTATCCGGTTTTTGACTCGATTGGATAAAAACTTCATGCCATTTCCTGCCCGAATGTGGATAATCTTGCCTTAGAGATTAATTATACCCTCATTCGGCGTAAATGGCAAGTGACAAATCTTTAATTATTTCGCAGGGATGATGATATTGATCGCCTTGGGGACAACGGTGATGACGGGATCCTTCATGACGAACATCTCGCCGTCGATGCCGACCTTGAGATCGCCGCCGTTGTCGAGCTTCAGCTCGCGGCATTTGCTGTGGGTAATGAAGGAGGTCTTGGGATGCCCGATATGCTCGCCGCGGGTGAACGGTCCGAGCAGAGTAGCAAACTTGCGCATCGGTACGGTCGGGATGGACATATAGTCGATCAGCCCATCATCGAGTACGGCACAAGGGGTCGCCTTGATACCGCCGCCGTAGTACTGACCCTTGGCGGCGACCGCTAACATCTGGGTCTTATAGCCCTCTTTAAGCGGGATACGTTTCCCGTCGGCATAGGGCGTGAAGGTATGCTTTCTTTTTGTGACGATGCACTGTACGATCGCGAGCTTGTAGGCGAGCGAGCCGGACATCAGCGGCAGACGCTTGTTTTTCTGAGCGCGGTCGGCGACCTCGCAGTCGTAGCCGGCGGAGATCACGTTCAGCGCGTAGACGTCGTTGCACCTGAGCAGGTCGACCCGGATAGTGTCGCCCTCGGTCATTTTGCGCAGGTTCAGAAAGTCCGCGTTTTCAGCAGGCAGCGAACGTACATAGTCGTTGCCGGTACCGATCGGAACAACGCCCAGCGCGGCGTTGTCACAGCCGATGATGCCGTGCATCGCCTCGTTCGCCGTACCGTCGCCGCCGCAGGCATAGAGCCTGACAGACTCGCCGGTCTCGGCATAGCGGCGCGCGATCAGCGTAGCGTCGCCCTTGCCCTTAGTATAATCGACAGCAATATCAAGATCCTTCGGGAGAGCCTTGATCTGCTCGGCGAGTTCGGGTGTCGCGTCCTTTGTCCCCGCAAAAGAATTCAGAATAAATACATGCTTCATACCGTAACACCTCTGTCAGTCATCTGTTTCGAGAAAAGCCTTCAGCTCTCGGTTCAACCGCGCGACGGGAAGCCCCATGACATTGAAGAAATCGCCCTCGATACCCTTGACAAAAAGGCTGCCTCTTCCCTGGATGCCATAGGCGCCTGCCTTGTCAAAGGGTTCTCCGGTCGCGATATATTCGTCAATTTCCCTGTCGCTCAGGGGGTAGAATTCCACCCTTGTGCTGTCGCCGAACGAGACCTCTCTTTCGCCGCAGATGATCGAGCAGCCGGTGACCACGGTGTGGGTCTTGCCCGATAGGGCGCGCAGCATTCTCACAGCGTCCTCCCTGTCCTTCGGTTTTCCGAGGACCTGTCCGTCGAGGATGACCACCGTATCCGCTCCGACGACCACCCTGTCGGGAAAGTCGCGGGCAACCGCTCTTGCCTTGATCGAAGCGAGATATACGGGAGCGTCCTCGGGAGAGATAGCCTCGGGAAGGACCTCCTCGACATCGGAGACCCTCACCTCAACATCGTCGGTGATGGTGCGGATCAGCTCCTGTCTGCGGGGAGATTTTGACGCTAAGATAATGCTTTGCATGGATTCTACCTTCTTTTAAATACCGTAAAATGCTCGGTCGGGCGAACGATCATACCTACGATCGCACCGACCGCCGCGATGATAAATACAAATACACAAAAATTAAGCATACCGACACATCCTTTGCCGGGGGAATCCCCGAGTGTTCCGCGGGGTATCCCCGCAAGAGTATCATAACACAGGATGTGTCCGATAAAAGGGACTTTGAGACAAGTATGCCCTCTTTATTTCCGTCGAAAAATGAAAAAGTAAATGTAGGATTTTAGGGTTAAAAATCGCTGTTTTGGTTGCGTTTACTCTTGCAATCGGTTAAATTGAATTTGAGCAGTTGCCGCGGAACGTCCTTTTATTTCCGTTAGGATCAACAGAACGATATACGATCAAAACGCGTCGGCGTTTCCCGAAGCCGTCCATCGTCAACTGTCAACTGTCAATTCTAATAGACGTCCGAGACCTCGTCGAGATAGGCTCTGAACTTATCCTTGGCGGATTTCGGGGTCATGAGCTTTGCCTTGTCGCCGAACGAGAACAGCCAGCCGAAGAACTGGGGCGAGAGCATGACGTCGGTACTGACGGTGAAGGTGCCGTCGTTATTCGGGCTGATGAACACCTTGTCGGAGAAGCGGTCGACGACCACGCCGATCAGCGAATCGTCGAAGCGGAGCTTGACGTTGACAAGCTCCCCGCCGTACATGCCGAATACCTGCTTGGTATAGGCGGCGATGTCGAACTTGTCCACCGCCTTGGAGCTGTCGGCGCGCATATCCTCGACAACGATGTCCTCCATCTTGTCGACGCGGAAGTGCTTGAGCATTTCGGCTTCTGCATCGTATGCGATCATATAATAGTTCTCGTCGTCCCATGTCAGCGCCTTCGGGGTCAGGAGGTAGCGCTTGCCGTCGTGTCTGCGAACGCGCACGACCTTCTTGACGCCTGATCGGGAGACCTCCCACTTGGTATAGAAAAAGCTGATCTTCTTGCGATTATTGATCGCACGGGAGACGCTGTCGATGTTGCGGTAGATGTCCTCGTTCGAGTTCTTCACGCGGTTCGCGACGATGACCTGACGGTGCAACTCCTTCGCCTGATTCTCGGACGAGAGGTTCTCGATCTTCTTGATCAGCTCCTTGCTCTTCTTCTGGGTGATGAACTTGGAGCTTTGCACCGCGTCGACGAGAAGCTTGAGCTCCTGGATCTCAAAATCGCGCGAAACCAGACTGAACAGAGATATCTTGCCGACCTTCGTCTTGACGATATCCAGCCCGAAGTCGCGCAGGGTCTCGATATCGTTATAGATGCTCTTGCGCTCGGCGGCGATACCGAATTCAGCGAGGTAGTCGATGATGTCCGCGACGGTCACGCCGTAGTCCTCATCGGTTTTCTCCATGAAGAATTTCATGATATATAATAGCTTCTGTTTCTGTTTCGGATTCTTTGCCATAACCTTCCTCCGTAATCATTATGATATAGTAAGCGCCAAGCCGACGACAAGCGGCAGGGTAATCAGCGAGAACAGCGCCGACGCGGAAACGATGCCCGCGCTCAGCTCGGTATCTCTACCGTACTTTGACGCCATCATCGTGGTGAACGCCGCAACAGGTGATGCGACCGCGATCACGACCGACGATACAACGGTTTTATCGACCCCGCAAAGGACCATCACGCCGAACGCTGCCAGCGGAATGATGATCAGGCGCATCGCCATCGCGAAGTAAGCTCCCTTATCGCGCAGGACGCGTCTGAGATCGGCATGCACCAGGTGGTATCCGATCACAAGCATCGGCACGGGTGTATTCAGCGCCGCAAGGAAGCTGATCGGCGACAAGATCACCGTCGGCAGCTTGATTGAGAACACGAACAGCAGTACGCCGATGACCGTCCCGATGATGCCGGGATTGACGACCGCCTTCACGGCGGACCTCCACTCTCTCTTCCCGCTCATAGCGATCAGCCCGTAGGTCCACATGAAAGTATTGAAAACCGCGATGTATGCCGCACCGTAGAACACGCCGTCCTTGCCCAGCACCGCCTCCTGCAGAGGCAGCGCCATGAAGCCGCAGTTCGAGAACACCAGCGAGAACTTCAGCACGACCGCGCGGGAGATATCCTTTTTGCGATAGAGCAGCTCGGCGATCAGCACCGAAGCCCCCATCACGAGAAACGCACACAGCAGCGTGATCAGCAATCCGCCCAAAAGCTCCGGGCGATACTCGCGCTGGAAGGCGTTGATGATCACACACGGCGTCACCGCGTAAAGCACCACATCGGTCATGGTCAAAGCGCCCTTCTCGGTGATCAACCCGAGCCTTGTGAGCAACGCGCCCACACCGATCAGGATAAACAGCACCAGCACCTGTTGACCGACGTCTAAAAACGATGTTAACATTCCATTTCCTTTGAGTCCAAATTTTTGTACTCATTCATTATAACAAACGAGATCGAAAAACACAATTGACGAGCGGTACAAATATACAGCTTTTTTCAAAAGAATATATGCAGATTGTCTAAGTCCCGAATATTACCCTGTGAATCTGCACAAAATAGTCCTGTGTTTTTGGGTATCCGGCACAACAAAAAACAGCCAATTCGTCATTTTGTGCAAAAAATCTCCGTCAACAATACCGAACAAAACCGCCGCGCCGTCACCGCATTTGGTCATTCAACCAAAAAAACGAAAACCATTTGACATCCGTATATTTGATAGATATAATACGACTTGTAAGCAAGAGATGCAACTTGCGAACTGAGTAAAACAAAATCCGGTCACGACCGGAACTTTCAGAAAGAAGGATTTTATTATGGCAACTGCAAAGAAAACCACTAAGGCTGCTGAGACAAAGACAGCCGCTAAGAAGACCGCTGCTAAGACCGAGACCGCTGCTAAGAAGGCTCCCGCTAAGAAGGCTGAGACCAAGGCTGCTGCTCCCAAGGCTACCGCTGCTAAGAAGGCTCCTGCTAAGAAGGTTGAGCCGAAGATGGATCTCTACATCCAGTTCGGCGGCGCTACCGTTTCTGTCAGCGATATCGAGAAGAATGTCAAGAAGGTCGTCAAGGGCAAGAAGGCTTACACCGTTTATGTTAAGCCCGAAGAGTCCAAGGCTTACATCGTAGCTGACGGTGAGACCACCGGCATGGATGTTTTCTTCGTAGCTGAGTAATCAGTTCAAAACAGTAACAAAGCGATGAGCGAGGCGTTTGACGCCTCGCTTTTTGTTTATCATGATCGTTATGATTTTAACATTTTCGAAGCCTTTACAACGCCGTTTCACTTTGGTATAATGAAATCATCATGATTAGGGAGGCATCACCTATGGGATTTTTTGATAAGAAAACCTGCAGCATCTGCGGCGGAAAGCTCGGACTGATCTTCAAGCGCAAGCTCGAGGACGGCAACCTGTGCAAGGACTGCGCGTCGAAGCTCTCGCCCTTCTTCTCGGATCGCCGAAACAGCACCGTCGAGGAGATCAGGGAGCAGCTCAAATACCGCGAAGAGAACAAGTCGGCTGTCGCCGCGTTCAAGACGACGCGCTCCTTCGGCGCGAACACCAAGATCCTGCTCGACGAAGATCACAGCAAATTCATGGTGACGAGCGCACGCAACCTCGCCGAGGCAAACCCCGACGTCATGGATTATTCGATGGTCACCGGCGTCGACGTCAGCATCGAAGAAAACTCCGAAGAGGTCTTCCGCGAGGACAGCGAGGGCAACTCGGTCAGCTATCACCCGCCGAAGTACGACTACAGCTATGACTTCAACATCGTCATCCGCGTGAACCACCCCTACTTCGACACCATCAACGTTCAGCTGAATCCGTCCTCGGTCGAAACCACCGACGGCGGCGTGTTCCCGACCCAGAAGCCGATCCCGGACAACAACCCCGAATACTGCCGCTACAGAGATATGTGCAACGAAGTCAAGGAAGCGCTGCTCGGCGCCCGCCAGCAGGCGCGTGACGCCGCTGCCGCTGCCGCCGCAGCTCCCGTCGTCGCCCGCTGTTCCCACTGCGGCGCGAACACCACTCCCGACGAAAGCGGCTGCTGTGCCTTCTGCGGCAGTCCGATGGACTAACCTCACCAATACAGCAATGCCCCGCAGTCAAGCGACTGCGGGGCGTTTTTACTTTATAAGAAACTGCTCGTTTCTTATAAAGTAAAAAAGATTTATAGTGCCCGCCCAGTAGCGCACTGAATGTGCGCACGGGCGATGGCAATACGAAAATTGCGTGCCGAAGGCACGATTTTCTTATCTTTATACTATTCTCTCTTTTTGCCGCACTCGGGACAGAACTTCGAGCGGTTGACAGTGCCGCAGGAGCAGACCCACTGAGCGGGTATTGACGGCTCCTGCTGCCCGAACAATCTCTCGGCGCCGACCGCCGCGACCACTCCGATGCCGCCGCCCGCGGGGTTGCCCGCCGCGGTACGCATCGCGTCGCCCTGAGCGCCGGTGATATGCGCCGCCGCCATCGTCGGATCGGTGAACGCCTTGTCGCGCTCGAGTCCCTGTAAAAGCGCCATATCCTTCGGCGAGATGTCAACGCCGACGATCGCGACCGACACAATCGCAAAGCCCCTCAGCGCCTCCCACTTCTGTGAGATCATCGCGGTGACCTTCTCGCTCAGCGCGTCGGTGTCCGACGAGATATCCGTCGGGGAGATCGCGCCCTCACGGCTCAACTGTGCCAAAGCCATCGCCAACGCGGCGTTGAATTCCGCCGTCAGCTGAGGCAGCACCAGCTTGGTCGTGACGGTGCCGGTGGACTTGCCGCAGACTCTCTGATAAAACGTCACGGGATCCGTCACGCGGAAGGAATACATCCCCGACAGGGTGACGTTGATATCCATCTGCGTCAGGCTGTGACGATCCTTGATATTCACGGCGCGGGTCACGCTGAACGGATTGCCGTGGTGTTCCTTGAGGTCGATATACATGATGACCTGGTACACCGCGCTGACGCCGCCGTAGCCGAATCGCTCCCACGATTGCTTGACAATGCCTTTGAATCCGCCTTTATGAAAAATGCTTTTACTGCGATCGCTGTGATAGGTGTTCTCGCCGGCGTAGTACTCGCCGATGATCTCGCCGCGATCGACCGCGAGCGCACACTGACCGTCATGCACGATGACCAGCGAGCCGTCGCTGATGACGGCGTCCTCGCCCTTGGTGTTCGCGGATTTCCCGTCGGTTTTTTTCACGCCGCGCATGGCGAGGGTATCGTTCGGCATTCCTTCACAGGTATAGATCTCCAGCCACTGATCCGCCATCACGCCGCTGACCGAGCCGGTCGCCGCCTTGATAATACCCACTGTCGTTCTCCTTTATCTACCGACTATAACTCGGCTTCTTTCGCATGACATAACGTCCGTGATTGGCGAGCATGATCTCGCCGTTGCTGTAAACCACCTGCCCTCGCAGATATACGCGCTCAACGCCGCCGACGGTGCACACGCCCTCAAAGGGATTATAGCCGCATTTGCTGTGGCATGCGGCGGCGGTGATCGTACCGTCACGGCGCGGATCAAAGATCACGATGTCCGCGTCCGAACCGACCTTGATCGCGCCCTTCTTCGGGAACATGCCGTAGAGCTTCGCGGGGTTCTCGCTGAGATAAGCGCACATCTGCGACAGCGAGATGCGCTTCTTCTTCACACCGTAGGTAAACATCAGCGCCGCGCGGGTCTCGACGCCCGGCATACCGTTCGGGATCTTGGTGAAGTCGTCCGCGCCCGCGCGCTTCTGCTCGACGGTGAACGAGCAGTGGTCGGTGGACACGGTGTCGATGTCGTTATTCTTCAAAGCGCCCCACAACGCGCGCTGATCCTCCGCCTTTCTCAAGGGCGGTGAGCAGACATACTTTGCTGCTTCGTCAAAGGCGCGGCTGTAGACGCTGTCGTCGAGCAGGAGGTACTGGGGGCAGGTCTCGGCAAAGACCTTCACGCCGCGTTTTCTGGCGCGTATGATCTCGTCATAGCCCTCCTTGGTACTCAGATGCACCACGATCACGGGCGCGTCAGCCGCCTCGGCGATGGTCAAAAAACGTCTGACCGCCTCCGCCTCGGTATAATCGGGACGGGTCGCGGGATGGAACGCGGGGGCG
>JAFSRK010000111.1 GCA_017446165.1 Ruminococcus sp. | reverse complement strand
TATGAAAATCGGTTGTGTGAAAGAAATCAAGAACAATGAGTTCCGCGTGGGTCTGACTCCCGACAACGTCGCCTCTTATGTCACGGCGGGTCACCATGTTTATATCGAGAAGGGCGCGGGCGTCGGCTCAGGCTTTGCGGACACCGAGTATGTACAGGCGGGCGCGTCGCTGATCGATAATGCCGCCGATGTCTGGAACCTCGTCGATATGATGGTCAAGGTCAAGGAGCCTCTCGAGGAGGAGTACAAATACTTCCGCGAGGGACTGATCCTCTATACATACCTGCACCTCGCCGCTGACAGACAGCAGATGGACGCTCTGCTCGACGGCAAGGTCAAGGCGGTTGCGTATGAGACTCTGCAGGAGACCGACAGATCTCTGCCCCTGCTCGCGCCGATGTCCCAGATCGCGGGACGTCTGTCCATTCAGGAGGGCGCGAAGTATCTCGAGAAGCGTTTCGGCGGCGAAGGCATCCTGCTTGCCGGTGTTCCCGGTACACCCAAAGCGAACGTTGTCATCCTCGGCGGCGGTACCGTCGGTCTGAACGCGTGCAAGATCGCTGTCGGCATGGGCGCGAACGTCACCATCCTCGATATCAACCTCAAGCGTCTTGAGGAGCTTGACAACCTCTTCGGCGCACACATCCAGACTCTCGTCAGCTCCGAGAGCAACATTGAGCGCGTCATCAAGGACGCCGACCTCGTCATCGGCTCCGTGCTGATCCCCGGAGCATCGACCCCGAAGCTCTTCAAGAAGAAGTACCTGTCCGAGATGAAGGACGGCGCGGTGTTTGTTGACGTCGCGATCGACCAGGGCGGCTGCGGCGAATCCAGCCGTGTCACCACCCATGACGATCCCGTATACATCGAGGACGGCGTAGTACATTACTGTGTCGGCAACATGCCCGGCGCTGTTCCGAGAACCAGCACCATCGCGCTGACCAACGCGACCCTGCGTTACGGCTTACAGATCGCCGAGAACGGTCTCGAGGAAGCGTGCAGAAAGAGCGACGTCATCGCCTCCGGCGTGAACTGCTACCTTGGCAAGATCACCAACGAGAACGTAGCTATCGCTCACGGCAGAGAGTACACCGATCTGCATACGATGATCTGAAATTTCTGAATAAACCAAGCGCCTTCGACCATACTAAGGTCGGAGGCGTATTTTTATGAAACGATATATAGTTGAGAAGAAAAAGAAGAATTCCACCGAGCGGGTCGGGTTTTATGTTGCGCTGTCGGTCTGCATGGTGGCGGTGGGTCTTGCGATCTGGTCGGCATATACGAGCTTTGGCGATAACAACAGCGACAGCGATCACTACTTCGCCTCGCTGAAAACCTCGCCCACACAGGCGGTCGCACAGGACATGACGGGCGTGACCGAACCCCCGACAGAGGCGCCGACTCAGCCGCAGACTTCCGCACCGACCGAACAGTCTACACAGAAGTCGGGGCGCACCAAGGGCTTTACCATCTATGATACCGAGACCATGCCCGCCGAGGGCGATGAGCAAGAGGCGATGAACGAGGAACTCAGCTCCATCGAGGCGGTGCTCAAGGTCGCCGACAGCCTGACCTATCCCGTCAAGAGCCGAAGCGTCCTCAAGCAGTACAGCGAGGACGCGGTGCTGAGCAAAACGATGAAGGACTACCGCGCGCATACAGGGTGTGATTTCGCGGCGGAAAGCGGTGAGAACGTTTATGCGATGTGTGACGGCACGGTCAAGGATATTTCTGTATCAGAATTATACGGCGTGATCATCGAGGTGGAGTCAAAGGGCTTCAGCGTCTACTACTGCGGACTGGACAGCGAGATTACCGTCGAGAAGGGTCAGCAGGTCAAGTCGGGCGACACCATCGGCACGGTGGGTCAGATCCCCTGTGAGAGCGCCGACGAAAGCCACATCCACGTCGAGGTGCGCGTCGGCAAGAAGCTGATCGATCCGCTGAGTGTCATTAACAGCAACGATTGAGCATAGAATACTTGTAGGGGCGACCATTCGTCGCCCGCACGATACAGATGTTTTTTTGAGGGATAGTTATAGGAATCCGGCGCGGACGGAGTCCGCCCTTCAACTACCAACCATCAACCAAACAATTACTGCCCTCGATTCGTTTCAGGGGCAAAAAAGAACGGCTGCCGGAATCTTTAACGGCAGCCGCTCTTCTTTTTGAACTAATATTAAGGAGAAAAACTGATGCAAAATATGCAGAAACTATTGAGGTTCAATCTATGTTAAAATTCTATCAAAGAATCATTGCTTATTGAATTTCTTCACCCGCTCCGAGAGGTTCTCAAGCTCCTCTTTACTCAGCTCGGGCAGCCGCTCCAGCTCGTCGAGGAATGCCCTCGCGCTCTCGTTGGTTCTCAGCTTCGCCGCATCCATGAAGAAGCTTGTGATCACAGCCGTGAAGATTGCGATCACTCCCGCGGCGTAGATCCACAGCAGCACCGTGAGGATGCGGGTGACCGGCACCGTTGCCGTGAGGTCGCCGAAGCCGATCGTCGAGATGGCGACGAAGCAGTACCACAGGCTGTCGAAATAGGTGTGGATGGTCGGCTCGACCAGCATGATGATCAAGGCGCTCAGAAGAAAGAAGATCAGGAATATGAGAAATATCTTGGTCGCGCCGGTGGTGTTGAATGCCTGCTTTAACAATCTGCGTCTTTTCTGCTTCATGGTATCCCGCCTTTCTGTGTTAGGTAGAGTATACCATGATTGCGGCGGTTATGCAATATTCATGTCGTTGTCGAACAGGCAGATGATCTTGTCGGTGTTCTGGGAGTAGATGCTTTGGTAGAACGCCTGTAGCTGGCGTGCGCGGCGTTCTCTGCGCTTCTCGCGTCTGAGTTCAAGAAGCTCGCTCGGGGTTATGTCGGATCGTTGTGTATTATCGTTTGTCATGGTACTTACCTTCCTTTTATGATGATTGGGATGTGAGGTGAACGTGATCATCATATTCATCGGTATCACCCTTTCGTTATCTTTATCATGGCTATATCATAAACCGCCTATGTGAAATGAAAAGGGTGAAATTGTGAACGTTCTATGAAAGAATCGGGAAGGTTATGTGAATCCCACCTGACGGCGTGCAATTGACAATTGACAAAAGACAATAAAGAGCGAAGATAGCATGTGAAACCGCAGATAGGACAGATACGCTCCTGACTGCGGGCGGATGAGGGCATCCGCCCCTACGTCGATAATGATGCTTTTGCTTTCTTATCTATAGGTTTTTCTACATTCTACAGCTCCCTTTCGGGAGCTGCCGGTCATTTTCTGCCCTCGACGATATCATAGCTGTCGTCGAGCAGCTCTTTGACGCGGTCGATGTCGACGTCCTTGTCGAGCAGGATCGAGATCCAGTACTTCTTGTTCATGTGGTAGGATGGGAAGAAGTGGCGGTTGTCGATGATCTTCGGGATGTCCTCCGGCTTGACCTTGAGATTCAGCACATGGATCTTGCCGTCGACGTCGAGACCGAGATAGCGGTACGGGATCAGCATGAACAGCCCGTACCATTTGCCCTTTTTGTCGGTGTTGACGGTGTGATATTCCTCGAGCGCTCCCCACGGCGCGTTCGGAACGGTGCCGTATTTGTCGTGCAGATACTCGAGCAGGATCGCCTTGACGTCCGTCATGACACAGCATTTCCTTTGGATATCCGCGACGATCTCGTCCGCCTGTTCGCGGATCGCGCCGACGAAGCCGCCCTCCATGCCCCTGACGTTGAACGGCAGGTATTGGATACCGTCGGGTTCCTCAAAGACGTTCAGCTCCAGCATGCCGTTTTCAACGGTGACAACGGCATAGAAGCCGTCCTCTCTCAGCGGCTTTCTGAGTGTATAGCGGTCGTCGGCGAATGTAAAGCCGTAAGCGGTCGCTTTATCCTTGTCAAAGGTATATCGGTCAAAGACTGTTTCGTAGCGCATATGTTCCTCCGAGGATGTTCTTCTCCTATTATATCAAATAGATATACAAATAGCAATTTACATTTACCGACGAATCTGGTATACTATAGGAAAAGATGGGGTGGTATTATGAAATACAAATTAATGGTAACCGACATCGACGATACCCTGCTGACGTCGGACAAGCGTATCACGGACAGGGTCAAGGAATCGCTGCTCAAGGCACAGGACTGCGGCGTGAAGCTCGCGATCGCCTCGGGACGGCTCCCGATCGGCGTGAAGCCCTATTATGACGCGCTCGGCATCCGTGAACGCGGCGGATATTATCTCGCGTTCAACGGCGGACTGATCCTCGACAGCGAGGACAAGGTCGTCCACGGAACCGTTCTCGAGCGCAAATATCTCGACAGTATCTATCACGCGCTCAGACCCTTCGATGTGACTGTGCTGGCACATCAGCACGACAAGATCTTCACTGACAACAACCAGAACTCCTACGCCTACACCGAGCCGGAGGCGCTCCATCTGCCGTTGAATATCGTGGACAACCTGCTTGACTATGTCGACTGGGATCTGCACAAGATCCTGATCGCGGGCGAGCCGGAGATCCTCAGAGAGGTCGAGCCGTTCCTCAAGGAGCAGTTCGGAGAGGAGCTTGACATCTTCTTCTCAGCGCCGTTCTTCCTCGACGTCATGCCCCGGGGCGTCAACAAGGGCGCGGGTGTGCGATATATCGCCGAGAAGCTCGGCGTCGGCATGGACGAGGTAATCGCCTGCGGTGACAGCGGCAACGACATCAGCATGGTCGAAGCGGCGGGACTGGGCGTCGCGATGAAAAACGGCGAAGCCGACCTCAGAGCGGTCGCCGACTATGTCACCGAACACGACTGTGACCACGACGGCATCGCCGAGGTCGTCGAAAAATTTATCCTGTCATAAAATCGCAACCGATACAAATACTACATAAAGAAAAGGAGAGTTTGATCATGGCGAAAAACAACAATCCCTATCAGGGAACTCAGACCGAAAAGAACCTCGAGGCAGCCTTCGCGGGCGAATCCATGGCGCGCAATAAGTATACCTACTTTGCCTCAAAAGCGAAGAAAGAGGGCTTCGAGCAGATCTCTGCGCTGTTCCTCAAGACCGCCGATAACGAGAAGGAACACGCGAAGATGTGGTTCAAGGAATTGAACGGCATCGGCTCTACCGCCGAGAACCTCGAGACCGCCGCCGAGGGCGAGAACTACGAGTGGACGGATATGTACGAGGGCTTTGCCAAGACTGCCGAGGAGGAAGGCTTCCACGAGCTTGCCGCCAAGTTCCGCATGGTCGGCGAGATCGAGAAGCATCACGAGGAACGCTACCGCGCACTGCTCAAGAACGTTGAGATGCAGGAGGTCTTCAAGAAGAGCGAGGTCAAGGTGTGGGAGTGCCGCAACTGCGGTCACATCGTCGTCGGCACCGAGGCTCCCGAGATCTGCCCTGTCTGCGCTCATCCGCAGTCCTACTTCGAGATTCACGCCGAAAACTACTGATAAGCCGAAACCTTTGCCGCTCGCAGGATCCCTGCGGGCGGTTTCTTTTGCGGTTGAAATCGCCTGTCGGATGTGGTAGAATATGCCTGTAAATCTCTTTTAAGGAGCGTATTATGGAACAGAAAAGTATTCTCAGACGTTTCACCGACCGGATGTACGGCGGGCTGAATATGAGTTGGCCCGCGGTGATCCTCTTCGCCGTGGCGACCGCACTGCTCACCGCCGTGTTTATGATCTTTCCCGTGTTCTTAAATACTTCGTTCATGCGTGTGGGAGAGACCTTTGAGGCTTGGATCTTCTTCGCCGTCATCATCATGGCAAACTGCAAGTCGCCGCTCGACTCCATGCTCAAGACCTTCGTGTTCTTCCTCATCAGCCAGCCGCTCATCTACCTCTTGCAGGTGCCCTTCTCCTATATGGGATGGGGATTGTTCGGCTACTATCAGACTTGGTTCTACTGGACCCTGGCGACCATCCCGATGTCCTTCATCGGCTGGTTTATCAAGAAAAAGAACTGGTGGAGCGTGCTGATCTTCGCGCCGGTTCTGTGTTTTCTGGGATTAACTGCCCATGAAGCGGCGCTCGGGTGTATCAAGGAATTCCCGCATTATCTCGTCACCGCCATCTTCTGCGTGCTGCAGATCCTTTTGTATGTCTATGTGTTCCTGCCGAAGATCGCCGGGAAGCTGGTCGGACTCGCCGTGCCGGTCATCTTTATGATCGTGATGCTGTTCGTTGTCCCGAAGCCGGATATGCAGATCGTTGAGCAACTGCCGGACGCCCAAACCCTGACCGCCGAGGCGACAGCAACCGTTGAGGATCCCTCGCTGACCGACGCGCAGGTAACGGACTATGAGTATGGCTGCGTGATGTTTACCGTACACAAGCCCGGCGAGACCACCCTGACCGTCACCGACGGCGACAAGACCTACACCTATGACCTCGTGATCACCGTCGAGGGAAACTACACCGACCTACAACTCACCCCGACAAAATAGAGGAGACAGGGAGTACCTGACGGTACTCCCTGTCTTTATCAATGGTGTAGACTATTGCCGCCCGATCTTTCGCTCATGCCCTGCGCCGTCTTCGGAGCGCCCTGCGGACGACATAGGCTTGATCTACGCTATCCCTGGAAATGCCACACTGTGGCATTTCCACCTTC
>JAFSRK010000110.1 GCA_017446165.1 Ruminococcus sp. | reverse complement strand
TGGCCGCTGTACGGCGCCGCAAAGCTGACGCTGTGGCTGGTGAACACGATATCATCCTTTCCGTTTGCTTATGTGCATGTAAGGTCGCTTTATGTCTATCTGTGGATCGCGGTGACACTCGGGATGTTTTTTATCGCATATCTGCTGAGAAAACGCCGTCGGCTGTATCCGGCAGTCGTGCTGTTCTCTGCGATTCTTTTCCTGTCCGGTATGATCGTCACCACGATCGTTCGGCTGAATACCGTGAAGCTCGAATTCTATGCCGGAAAGTCCGGCTCGGCGATCATCCTCAACCATCAGGGCAGGGCGCATGTGCTGCGCTTTGACTGCGATTCGTATACAGCTTACGATACGCTCAATTACCTGGCAGATCACTTCGGCGGTGCAGAATCCGAGATCGCGTCAAGAAATGGGGAACTGACGAATTACAACCGCCTTTCCGCCATGGAATGTCCTGTCAAGCATGCGCTCGTTTATGACGGGATTGATCGTCCTTATGAATCGGAAACGGATGAGATTATCTTTACCGGCGATTCGACAATCGCCCTCGACGATGGGGTAATCCTCAAAACCGTTGAGGATAACGACAGGCTGTTATTGTATCTCACCGACGGTGATAAATCCATCCTGATCCTGCCTGACAGCTATCCTGTCGATAAGATACCCGATGACATGAAATCACCCGATATCCTGTTCGTCGGAAAGACGGGCAAGAATTACGATCGTCTGACATGCCATTCATTGTTCATTTACCGTGTCCGCGACGACAGTGAAAAAGTCCCGCTCCCGAAGTATAAGGAATACTACGACTTGAAAAACAAGCATGTTGTGCTGGATCTAAAGCAACATTGACAGCCTTTCTCACCGCTGATATAATGTGTTTAGTTCATGAATGAGGTGCGCGATGTTTAACGAAAGCGAACTGAAAAAGCATCTGTCCACGGGACAGTTCAAGAATATCTATCTGGTGTTCGGCGAGGAGAAAATGCTCGTCAAGCGCGCCGTGGAGCAGATCGAAAAGAAGCTCACCGGCGGCAGCGCGAATGACTTTAACTACCATGTATTTGCCGACGGTGCGGCGATCTCCGAGATCTCCGTCAGCGCGGATATCATTCCGTTTATGGGTGGTTACAACGTCATTCGGCTGAACGACGTCGATATCGACAAGATGAAGTCCGACGATTTCGACGCCCTGATGAAGATCCTCAAAGGGCTTCCCGACACGACCGTGGTGATTATCGCGATGCCCACGCTGGAGCTGACGTCTAAAACGGCGAAGTCCCAGATGAAGAAGCTGATCGCCTTCGCGGATAAAAGCGGCGTGTGCATGGAGCTTGTTCACCGCACGGGACTCGCGCTCGAGCGCGATCTGTGCAAGTGGGCAAAGGCGGGCGGATGCTCGATGAGCGAGCTGACCGCTCACACGCTGATCCAATATGTCGGCGAGGATCTGAACCTGTTGAACACCGAGATGAAGAAGCTGACCGCCTATGCCGACGGTCGCGAGATCACGCCCGAGATGATCGAGCTTTTGGTGACAAAAAGCACCGAGGCGAGCATCTACGATCTCTTCGGCTTCATCATCGGCGGCAATACCGACAAGGCGATGTCGGCGATCTCTGCGCTGTACTATGAGGGCGTGAACGGCATGACGATCCTGTCGGTGCTGTCGAACGCCTATCTCGACGCCTACCGTGCGCGCGCGGGCGTCGACGCGGGCAAGAAGATGACCGAGGTCGCCGCGGATTTCTCTTACGGCAGACGCGAATGGGTGCTGAACAAAGCGCTCAAACAGATCCGCGCCGTGACGACGCCGTCGCTCAGGCGCAGCCTTGACGCGATCCTCGACGTTCAGACGCGGCTTGTCACCGAGTCCGTCGACGAGCGCACCGAGGTCGAAAAGCTCGTCTGTAAGCTGGTGCTGATCGCGGGGGACAAGAGCGATGAGTAAGCTCGAGCTGAAAGAAGCGGTCATCGTCGAGGGACGCTATGACAAGATCAAGCTGTCCGAGATCATCGCAAGCCCTGTCATCGACACCGGCGGCTTTCGCGTGTTCAAGGATAAGGAAAAGCAAGCGCTCATCCGCGAGATCGCGGCGAAGCGCGGTATCCTCATCATGACAGACGTCGATTCGGCAGGCTTTGTGATCCGCAATTTCCTGCGCGGGATCGTCCCGAAAGATCAGATCAAACACGGCTATATCCCGACCGTCGAGGGCAAGGAGAGCCGCAAGTCGGAACCGTCCAAGGAGGGCAAGCTCGGCGTTGAGGGCATCGACCGCGAGAGCCTGATCCGCGCGATCCGCCAAAGCGACGCGACGGTGATAGGGGAGAGCGTGAAGCATGACAGCAACATCACCAAAGCGGACTTTTATGAATACGGCCTGAGCGGGAAAGATGATTCCGCAATATTCCGTAAAAGAATTTTAAATGATCTGGGCTTGCCGGAATACCTGACGGCGAATGCGATGCTCGCCGCGCTCAACTGCCTGTTCACCAAAGAAGAATTTGAAGAATACCTCAACCGATAAGAAACGGCTGCCACCGAAGTGACAGCCATCATACCGGAAATTCGTTGAAAGGGAGGAAATACCATGCTTGAATATAGTTACACTGAGCTTGAAGAAGACGTATCAAGAGTGTTTGAAAATCCGGTATTTGTCAACGATAGCACTGAAACACTTGAAGCCAATTATACTTATGCCGAGAACGACGAAGAGCCGGATATGTTCCTTCATCACCTCAAGGTGATCGTCTATGAAGTCAAACATGATATTCTGACCGATCGGATGAAAGCGGACTTTATTCAGTATGCTGAGCGATGGGATAAGGGCGAATTTCAGCCCGAATTGATTCCCGAGGATCTTCCGATCATCCAATCAGACATCGACTATGTACGCTCCGCATTGAATCTTTAGCGTATTTTGCTCTGTGTGCATGAGGACAAAGTTACTCGACATATAAGAAACGGCTGCCGCCGAAGTGACAGCCGTCGTTTTTTGTGTAAAAAAAGATAGATGTTAGTTTTGTCCCGCCGTTGATGATGCATTATGGAAACCGTCATTTTTCAACACGGGGGACAGGGTGCAGCATCACGCTGCCTTATTCCTCCCAGTTGTGCCAGACGTTCTGGATATCGTCGTTATCCTCGAACATGTCGAGCATCTTCTGCATCGCGACCTGAGTGTCGGGATCGTCAATCTTGACATAGTTGGAGGGAACCTGCTCAACCTCGGCAGAGGCGAACTCATAACCCTTAGCGGCGAGATCGTCACGGACAGCACTCAGATCGTCCGGCTCGGTGTAAACGGTGAAGATATCCTCATCCGCTTCGAAGTCGGCCGCGCCTGCCTCGAGAGCATCCTCCATGACGGTGTCCTCGTCCTTCTCGAGATCCTCGCGCTCGATGATCAGCACGCCCTTTTTCTCGAACATGAAGCCGACGCATCCGGGGGTACCCATGTTGCCGCCGAACTTATCGAAGTAGTGGCGAACGTCGCCCGCGGTACGGTTGCGGTTGTCGGTCAGCGCCTCAACGATGACAGCAACGCCGCTGGGACCGTAGCCTTCGTAGGTGACAGCCTCATAGTTGGTGTTCTCACCGCCCTGCGCCTTCTTGATGATACGCTCGATGTTATCGTTCGGAACATTGTTCGCCTTTGCCTTCGCGATACAATCTCTCAGCTTTGAGTTGACGTTGGGGTCAGCGCTGCCGCCGTCACGGATCGCGACGAGAAGCTCACGACCGATCTTGGTGAAAACCTTGGCGCGTGCGGCGTCGTTTTTGCCTTTTTTCTGTTTAATGGTACTCCATTTATTATGTCCTGACATTGTTTATCATTCCTTTATTCTTTATTAACTTTTATAATATAGCACATCTTGACTGATAATGCAAATATTAGTTACAGTTTTGTAATAACTCTATTGCCTGTTTCCTGACTCGGTGATAGAATATAGGGTAAAAGGACAGAGAAGGAGTGAGCATGATGGTAATGTCAATGACCGGCTTCGGCAGAGCGGAGCTTTCTGTCGGGACCCGCGATATTATCGTTGAGATCAAGAGCGTCAACCATCGCTATTTTGAATTCTCCTGCCGCACCGGCAGGGGCTACAGCTTTCTGGAGGATAAGCTCAAGAAGTACGTCGGCGAACGCGTCAGCCGCGGAAAGGTCGACATGTATGTGTCGATCACCGAGAACGACGATTCCTCGGTCGAGGTCGAGCTGAACCGTCCCTTGGCGGCGGGTTATGTCAAGGCGATGCGTGAGCTTTCGCAGGAATACGGCGTGACGGACGATGTGTCCGTATCCACCCTCGCGCGCATCGGCGATATCTTCCAGATCCACCGTCCTCCGACAGATGAGGATGCGGTGTTCAATGATGTGAAAGTCGCGGTCGATTCCGCGCTGGAGCATTTCATCGAGATGCGCCGAGCCGAGGGTGAAAAGCTGCGCGAGGATATCCTTTCCCGCGCCGAGCATATCATCTCGATCGTCGCCGAGATTGAGGAGCGTTCCCCAATCACCGTGCAGGAGTACCGCGAGCGTCTTTATACGAAGCTCAAGGATGTTCTCCAGAGCAGCAATATCGACGATCAGCGCATCCTGACCGAGGCGGCGATTTTCGCCGACAAGGTGGCTGTGGATGAAGAGACCGTCCGACTGCGTTCCCACTTCGATCAGATGAAGAGCTTCCTCGATTCCGATCAGCCCGTCGGCAGAAAGCTCGACTTCATCGTTCAGGAGATGAACCGCGAGGCGAACACCATCGGCTCAAAGGTCACGGATTCTCAGCTCGCTCACAAGGTCGTCGAGATCAAGGGCGAGATCGAGAAGATCCGCGAACAGGTTCAGAATATCGAATAACGGAGGGTCACATGCGATTTGTCAATATCGGCTTCGGCAACGTGGTGAATATCAGCAAGATCGTCTCCGTTGTCAGCCCCGAGTCCGCACCGATCAAGCGTATCGTCCAGATGAGCAAGGCGGCGTCCACCCTGATCGACGCGACCTTCGGCCGCAAATGCAAGGCGGTCATTATCACCGACAGCGAGTACATCGTTCTCTCCGCTCTCACCACCGAAACGATCGCTTCGCGTATGGAGGAGGCACAGGATGAATAAAGGACTGCTAGTAGTATATGCCGGCGCGTCCGGCGTGGGCAAGGGGACGATCATGAAGCGTCTGCTTGCCGAGAACCCCAATATCCGTCTGTCTGTATCCGCGACCACCCGCGCACCGCGCGAGGGCGAGCAGGACGGCAGAGAGTATTACTTCGTCACCCGCGAGGAATTTGAGAAGCTGATCGCCGAGGACGGTTTCCTTGAGCATGCCGAGTATGTCGGCAACTGCTACGGAACGCCCAAAGCGCCGGTGTTCAAAATGCTCGATGAGGGACTCGATGTTTTTCTTGAGATCGAACTCAAGGGCTTTTTACAGATCAAGAAGGCATATCCCGAGTGTGTCAGCATCTTCATCGTACCGCCGTCGTTCGAGGAGCTTCAGGCGCGTCTGAGAGGACGCGGCACCGAAAGCCCCGAGGTGATCGCCGAACGGCTGAAAACAGCTCAGGAGGAGCTGAGCCACCACCATTTGTTTGATTATGTTGTTGTCAATGATGATGTCGACCGTGCCGCAAAAGAGGTACTGTCCATCATTTCCGCTATAAAAACCGAAAAGGAGTAATTGTTATGAAAAGAGCATCTTTAGATGATATGTTATCCGGTAAGGAGAGCCGTTATGCACTCGTGATCGGCGTTGCCAAGCGCGCCCGTGAGATCGCGGATGAATTCAAGGAGGAAGGCGTCATCACTGACGAAAAGCCCGTCCTGCTCGCCATC
>JAFSRK010000109.1 GCA_017446165.1 Ruminococcus sp. | reverse complement strand
GCCGTATATCATCATTCCGTCGGCACGATACAAAACGTCATTGAGACAGCAGGAATTCTGCCTGCCGACCGCACCGCCTGTCGTAAAGATCAGTCGACAGCCGTCGCGGATGTCAAACACTCTGCCCACGGCGTCGGTCATCAGGCCACCGCCGCAAAGCGTAACGGGAGCGGAAACGCCCGATCCGACCGATCGGAATCTGCCTGAGTCGAGCCGATACAGGTTGCCGGAGTTGATCGCGAACACATCGCCGACATTATCCGCACCGAGCTGCTTGATCTCTCTTTCAAAGGAATAGCTGTTCAAGAGCCTTCCGGAAAAGCTGTACTCCTCGATCATATTCGTGTGAGAATACGGCACAAGAAAAACGCTGTTACCGTCAGAGCCGATCCCGCAGTCAGCGACAAATTGTTTCTCGGCAATCGAAAAACTGTCAAGAATATCTCTGTCGACATAATAGGTGTAAATGATCGTTTGGTCATTATTGATATCATTACACAGCATCACCGCAATATCGTCTGAAACCACCTCGGCGGTTTTGATACTGTGATTGAGTTGCAGATCAGCGCCGTAGGTGTTCGGCGAGAGCTTTTCGACATGACATTCACTGCCGTGAAAGTTCAGGAGATACGCACCGCTATGATAGGAATACAGCGTCAGGTTTTCCGCTGACATACGATAGTCGATCGTCTGATACGCAGAGCATAGGGGAAGTGTGAAAAAAAGCAAAAGAATAAGCGCAATGAAAACGCTGAAAAATTTCTTCAACGTATCACCCCGCTTGACAAAAATTGACATAAATCGTCACTAAAGCCATTATATCTCAGTCGACGTTCGATTGCAATAGAAAATAACAGAAATGACAATCTCTGATAAAACACTTGACATTAGAGACAAAACAAAGTAAAATTACTAATGTTGACCAATCGAATCATATGGAAGCGTATCGAAGTGGTCATAACGGGCCTGACTCGAAATCAGGTAGTCCTCACGGGCTCGTGGGTTCGAATCCCACCGCTTCCGCCAAGAAAAAAGGGCTTGCTTTGCAAGTCCTTTTTTCAATGAAATCAATCCAATTGTGTGGATCTATTCCATTTCACATCGCGGGTGAGCGATATATTTCACTGACAAAAGGGGGCTATCGCATGCTTAGCGCGACAGCATCTTTAATTGCCGTTATCCAACAGATATCCGATCACGGCGTTTGAAACCAAGAATCCTTTCATTGTCAGCGACAGGGAAACATCATCGATCCTGACGAGTCCGTTTTTGATAAGCGGTTGTGCCGATCTAAGCAGTTTTTCGCTGACGGGATGCCCGAATCTGTCTGCAAAGTCGCGGAATACCAAGCCCTCGGAAAGCCTCAGTGCCAGCATGATATATTCCTCTTCATCACCGCCCGAGCCTTCGTCGATGATTTTTTTCGCATAGAAATCCTCGAAACTGTTATCGTAATAGAATCTCTTGTCGTCGATGAACGAATGTGCAGAGGGTCCGATTCCGATATATTCTTCGTCATGCCAGTATCGGATGTTGTGCCGACTGACACAGCCGTCCTTTGCGAAGTTCGATATCTCATACTGTTCATAGCCGAGTTGTTTGAGATACCGCACCGTTTCCTCATAGAACGCCGCCTGACAGTCATCGTCGAACAGCGGCAAAGAATCCCTCATCCGATAAAATCGTGTACCCGGTTCGATCTTCAAAATATAGGCGGAGATATGCTGAACCTGACATGCGGCGCAGAAATCCAACGTCCGATGCAGTGAATCCATAGTCTGTTCGGGGATCGCGAGCATCACATCCAGCGAGATGTTGTCGAATCCCGCTGCCTGAGCCGCACTCACCGTCCGTTTTGCATCGTCAACGCTGTGCCTGCGCCCGAGCAGCTTCAGCTCGTTTTCGTTAGCAGACTGCATGCCGATCGACAGCCGATTGAACCCTGCTTCTCTCAACGCGGAGAAATCCAGCTCACCGCTCGATGAAGGATTCACCTCGACCGTGATCTCCGCATTTTCATCTACGTCAAACGACGCTTTGACCGTATCCAGTACATCGATCAATCTCCGATGTCCGAGCAGGGAAGGGGTGCCGCCGCCGAAGTAAACGGTATCGACAGGGCGATAAAGCTTATTGCCCCAAGCCCTGATCGATCGATTCAGCTCCGTCACATAGTTGTCGATGATATCATCCGTCATATTGCGGCTGAAAAAGTTGCAGTAATAGCACTTGCCGTCACAGAACGGGACATGGATATAGATTCCGATATTGCGCATATTCACTCCTGAAAGTTCTCTACAAAGGGGTGAGGCGAGAACTTTCGTTCTCGCCTCAATTTGGAAGGTATATGAAAAAACTTAGATGAAATCTTGTTTATGTATATAGTTTAATAAATCAGCATGAAATTGTCAATAGATTTTGTACATTTCTGCGTAGAAAAAAGAGCAAAAAACTTGTTGACTTTTACCATAACATAATAGTAAAATTATTAAGAATGAACAAATCGAGCAAAGCTTTTTGCATGGAGGCACCATGAGCAATTTATCAGAGCAAATCAAGCAGCGCCGCACCTTCGCGATCATCTCTCACCCCGACGCCGGTAAGACGACGCTGACCGAAAAATTACTGCTGTACGGCGGTGCGATCAACCTAGCCGGTTCAGTCAAGGGAAAGAAAACCGCCCGCCATGCGGTATCCGACTGGATGGAGATTGAGAAGCAGAGAGGTATCTCGGTCACCTCGTCTGTATTACAGTTCAAATATGACGGCTACTGCATCAACATCCTGGATACACCGGGACACCAGGACTTTTCCGAGGACACCTACCGCACCCTGATGGCAGCCGACAGCGCCGTCATGGTCATCGACGCGGCAAAGGGCGTCGAGGCCCAAACCCGCAAGCTGTTCAAGGTCTGTACCCTTCGTCATATCCCGATCATCACCTTTATCAATAAAATGGATCGCGAGGCGCAGAGTCCCTTTGATCTTCTCGAGGATATCGAGAACGTTCTCGGCATCAATACCTGCCCGATGAACTGGCCGATCGGCTCGGGCAAGGAATTCAAGGGCGTCTATGACAGAAAGTCTAAGAAGATATTATCCTATATCGCCAACAACGGACAGCATGAGGTCGAGACCGTTGAGCTGTCGCTGGATGATCCCGAGCTTGATTCCAAGCTCTATTACGGCCAGAAGGATTCGCTGTTCGACGACATCGATCTTCTCGACGGCGCAGGCAACGACTTCGATCTTGACCTTGTCCGCAAGGGTGAGCTGACTCCGGTATTCTTCGGCTCCGCGCTGAACAACTTCGGCGTCGAACCTTTTTTACAGGAGTTTCTGACGCTGACAACAGGACCTCTGCCCAGAGAAGCCGGCGGTGAGCTGATCGCTCCCGATTCCGATTTCTTCTCGGCGTTTGTGTTCAAGATCCAGGCGAACATGAACAAAGCCCACCGTGACCGTATCGCATTCATGCGCATTTGCTCCGGCAGATTTGACAAGAACATGGATGTTTATCATGTACAGGGCGACCGCAAGATGAAGATCTCCCAACCCCAGCAGATCATGGCTCAGGAGCGCGAGGTCGTTGACGAAGCGTTCGCAGGCGACATCATCGGCGTATTCGATCCCGGTATTTTCGCCATCGGCGATACCATTGTATCCCCGGGTCAGAAGTTCGCATTCAAGGGCATCCCGACCTTTGCGCCTGAGCATTTCGCACTTGTCCGCCAAAAGGACACCATGAAGCGCAAGCAGTTCGTCAAGGGCATGAATCAGATCGCTCAGGAAGGCGCGATCCAGATCTTCCATGAACCGGAATCCGGTATGGAGGAGGTCATCGTCGGCGTTGTCGGCGTGCTGCAGTTCGATGTACTGAAATACCGCCTCGAGAACGAATATAACGTCGAGATCATCATGGAGTCCACGCCCTATCAGTATATCCGCTGGATCACCTCCGACACGGACTACAAGTCGCTCGATCTCGCGTCCGACACCAAGGTCGTCGCGGACTTCAAAGAAAACAAGCTCCTTTTGTTCCGCTCCGAGTGGAGCATCGACTGGGCGCTCGATCACAACAAGAGCCTGACTCTGGAGGAGTTCGGCAACGCTGAATAAATCCGAATAACAGGACACGCAAATAACAAGCACCTCTTGAATAAACATGTCAAGAGGTGTTTTTATGTTTGCTTTTTTATCCTATATCAGCCAGTATCTTTTCCTGTTGATCCTGCATATCGCAAACAGCGAGAGCTTTCCGAAGCCCCTGACCAAGGCACAGGAGAAGGAATACCTGGAACTGTCCGCCAAGGGCGATATCAACGCGCGCAACAAGCTCGTCGAGCATAACCTCAGACTTGTCGCGCACATTATTAAGAAGTATTATCAGAACGCGAGCGGTCAGGAGGATCTTGTGTCGATCGGAACGATCGGACTGATCAAGGCGATCAACACCTATGATATCAACAAGAATATCAAGCTGTCGAGCTATGCGTCGCGCTGTATCGAGAACGAGATCCTCATGCACTTTCGCAACATCCGCAAGTCATCCCAGGATGTGTCTCTCAATGATACCATCGACACCGACAAGGACGGCAATCCGCTGACGCTGATGGATATCATGGCGGACGACAGCAACATCGACGATGATATCGATACCAAGCTGAATCTACAGGTTTTGCAGGAATATATCGACACGACGTTGACCGATCGCGAACGCGAGATCATCATCTATCGCTACGGTCTGATGGGCGTCGAGCCGCTCCCGCAGCGCGAGCTGGCAAAGCGTCTGAACATTTCCCGTTCCTATATTTCACGCATCGAAAAGAAAGCTCTCGAAAAGCTAAGAAGGCGCTATGAAAAGGGGACGCTCCGCTGAATCCAAACATATTTTCGGCAAAAATATTGACTGTAAAGGGATTTGGAAATATAATAATATCAAGCGCAGTTTCATATATATGATCGGGTGATGATATGAAGCTGAGAACTCTGTACATCATGATACTGGGAGCGATCCTGCTGGTGATCTGTGTAATCATGGTCGCGTCCTTCTCCGATATCACGACGCTGACCTCGCGCGAGGTCGCGATCGACGATCTGCCGACGATCATTGTCGACGCGGGGCATGGGGGAGAAGACGGCGGCGCAGAGGTCGACGGTGTTCTCGAGAAGGATATCAACCTCGCGATCTCCAAGCAGGTCGCCGACATCCTTCGACTGAGCGGCTGTGCCGTCAAGGAGGTACGCCGTGAGGATATCTCCGTTTATTCGGATGATGCCGAGACGCTTCACGAAAAGAAGGTGTCCGACCTCAAAAACCGCGTCGCTCTGTTCAACGAAAGCGCCGACAATATCGTCGTCAGCATCCACCAGAACAAGTTCGACAGCAGTAAGTATCACGGCACACAGCTGTTTTATTCCGAGAACCATCCCGAAAGCACGGAGCTTGCGAAATCCATACAAACCGCCGTCGTCATGCTTCTGCAAAACGATAACACGCGCGAATTGAAGCCAGCCGGCGATGATATCTATGTCCTCGATAATGCAGAGGTACCTGCCGTGATCGTCGAGTGCGGATTCCTCTCGAATCCCGATGAACGCGCAAAGCTCACCGACAAAACCTATCAGCAAGAGATCGCCTACGCCGTCGCGATGGGCGTGATCGACTACTGTCAACATCAAAACGAAAGATAAAGGAATGCAATATGGCTAAGATTAAAAGTGTATATATCTGCTCCGAATGCGGCTATGAAAGCGCCAAATGGTACGGAAAGTGTCCGTCCTGCGGCGAATGGAACACGATGAATGAAGAGGTGCGCGATACATCAAAAGCTACAACCTCAACTGTCGCGCGTGCCGCAAGCTACGCGCCTCCCATCGGGATCAAAGAGATCTCCACGACCGATGAGATCCGCTATAAAACCGGATCCTCGGAGCTTGACCGTGTGATGGGCGGCGGTATCGTCAAAGGCAGTCTGATCCTGCTCGGCGGCGATCCCGGTATCGGCAAATCGACCATTCTCCTCCAGATCTGTGAATATCTGGGCAAGAGCCTGCGCATCCTGTATGTATCGGGTGAGGAATCGAAACGTCAATTAAAGCTCCGCGCCGACCGCCTCGGCGTCGACTCCGATAACCTGTATATTCTGACCCAGACGGACGTCGAGATGATCTGCGAGACCATTCGTCAGGACAAGCCCGATCTCGTGATGATCGACTCGATCCAGACGATGAGTCTGACCGAGCTGAATTCTTCACCCGGATCGGTCACCCAGGTCAGAGAATGCACCAACTATCTC
>JAFSRK010000108.1 GCA_017446165.1 Ruminococcus sp. | reverse complement strand
TCCGATCGTCGCCAAACAAATACACAATATTAGTACACCACGCCAATTAAGCTCAAACAGTCATGGAGTGTTCCAAAATTGGGAGCTGTGTTTTTTACAAAGTAAAAAACACTACCAAAACCATTTTGAGCGGAGATAGGCGCAGTTATACTATAAAAGATTACAGTGTACCATTATTCAATTGTGTATTTGTTGGCAAGTATATTCTATCATACACCACAACATTATGCAATCCAAAAAATCCCTTCCCCGTTTAGTGAATATGCATAGAAAAGTCGAGCGACATATAAAATTCGTCGACGAAAATTTCGTTCACGAAACAGTTGACATCCGGATCGGCTTCTGGTATAATTGTTCGTACACGAAATAAACATTTGGTTTCGCCGAAAATCGCACAAAAGAGGTGATACAATGGAACCCAATCTCAACCATCGGCTGTTCATCGCGTTCAACCACGCGGGGCGCTATCTGCGCGCGGGGCGACCCTCGGGCGCGATCCCGCACGGCTCAAAGGACTGTGACTGTCGAAAGCACCGCTTCCGCCGCGAAACGATCCTGCCGATCCTGCTCGATCATGAGGGCGGCATGCGCCCGAATCAGATCGCCGAGGAGATCCACACCGGCGCCTCTACCCTATCGGAGATGATCAACCGTCTTGAGAACGACGGCTACATCCTTCGCTCCGCCGATCCCACCGACCGCCGCGCAACCATCCTCACGCTGACCAAAGCCGGCACGATCCGCGCGCGCGAGCTGAAAGCAGAGGCGGACAATCTTTTCGCTCAGCTGTTCTCAAAGCTCAGCGAGGATGAAAAGCTCACCCTCACTACCCTGCTTGAGAAGCTAACCGACCAAACATAATCAACAGCCTGACAAAGAGGCGTTATCATGCCTTATTCTCTCATTGCGGGATTGCCGCGGGAACCCTCAGTCAGCTTTGCTGACAGCTCCCTGAGGATTGCGGAGCCTTTGTCCTCGCAATAACTGCAGGAAAAGGGAGCCAAACACATTTAAACGAGGTGAATCTATGTTATCACTGGTAAGACACTTTAACAAACGCGACTGGCTTGCCGTCGCGGGAGCGGTGGTGCTGATCGGACTGTCCGTGTGGCTCGAGCTGCTGATGCCCGACTACATGAAGGACATCACCGAGCTGATCGTCATCCCCGGCTCCGAAATATCCGACATCCTTTGGGCGGGCGCTAAGATGCTGCTCTGTGCGCTGGCGAGCGTATTGGTGACGATCCTCGTCACCGTGATCGGCGGCTATCTCGCCTCCGACTACTCCTACACCGTCCGCGCAAAGCTCTATGACGCGGTCGAGTCCTTCTCGATGGGCGAGATCAACCGCTTCTCCACCGCGTCGCTGATCACCCGCTCCACCAACGATATCACCCAGGTCCAGACGATCATCGTCTTCGGTCTGATGGTCATCATCCGCGCGCCGCTGATGGCGGTGCTGGCGATCACCAAGATCGCCGACAAGAGCGCCGAGTGGACGTTTTCTGCGGGCGTGGCGGTCGTGCTGGTGCTGATCGTGCTGGGCGTATGCTTCCTGTTTGCGCATCCGCGCTTCAAACGCATCCAGACCCTCACCGACAACATCAACCGCATCACGCGCGAAAACCTCACCGGTCTGCGCGTCATCCGCGCCTATAACGCCGAGGACTATCAGAAGAACAAGTTCGAAAAGGCGAACGACGAGATCACCAAGAACAATATGACCGCCCACCGCATCATGGCGATCATGATGCCGTCGATGATGCTGATCATGAACGGTCTGTCGCTGATCGTCTACTGGATCGGCGCCTACCTGATCGACGGCGCCCCGCTGATGGGCAAAGCCGACCTGTTCCTCGACATGGCGGTCTTCTCCCAGTATGCGCTGATGGTCATCATGGCGTTCATGATGCTGAACATGATCTTCATCATGGGACCCCGCGCGATGGTCGCCAGCAAGCGTATCAACGAGGTCATCGACACCGAATCCTCCGTCAAGGACGGCAAGGGCGTCGACCACACCGACAAGGTCGGTGAGATCGAGTTCAAAAACGTCAGCTTCAGCTATCCCGACGCCGCCGAGGCGGTTCTCGAGAACATCAGCTTCAAGGCAAAGAAGGGCGAGACCGTCGCGATTATCGGCTCGACCGGCTGCGGCAAATCCACCCTGATCAACCTCATCCCCCGCTTCTATGACTGCACCGAGGGCGAGGTGCTGGTCGACGGCGAGAACGTCAAGGACTACACCCTCGAGCAGCTTCACAACAAGATCGGCTACATCCCCCAGCGCGCCGTGCTGTTCTCGGGCGATATCAACACCAACGTCGCCTACGGCAACAACGGCAAGGGAGTTTATACCCAGAAGGACGTCGAGCGCGCCGTCGCGATCGCTCAGGCACAGGACTACATCGAGAACTATCCCGAAAAATACGAGCATCCCGTCGCTCAGGGCGGCTCGAACCTCAGCGGCGGTCAGAAGCAGCGCGTCTGTATCGCGCGCGCCATCTGCCGCGATCCCGAGATCCTGATCTTCGACGACAGCTTCTCGGCACTGGACTACAAGACCGACCGCATCCTGCGCGACACGCTGAAAAAGGAAACCGCCGGCACGACCAACATCATCGTTGCCCAGCGCATCGGCACGATCAAGGACGCCGATCAAATCATCGTCCTCGACGAGGGCAAAATAGCCGCGATCGGCAAGCATAAAGAGCTTCTCGAAAACTGCGAGATCTACAAGGAGATCGCGTTATCCCAGCTCAGCGAGGAGGAATTGAAGAATGCCTGATATCAAGAACACTCCCGCTGTGAATCACGATACCGACAACAACGCCGTCGGTATCAAAAAGAAAGAACAGTTCATCGGCATGGACTCCAAGCGCCCCGTCACCCGCGGAAGATCGGCGATGGTCTCGGAAAAGCCGAAGAACTTCAAGGAATCATGGGGCAAGATGATACGCTACGCGCGCCCCGAGATGCCCGCCACCGTCATCGCGATGACCTGTGCGATCATCGGCACGATCATCGCCCTCGTCGGCCCCGGTCAGATCCAGAAGATCACCGACCTGATCACCGCCGGCATCACCGGAAAGATCGATCTCGACGCGGTCAATGCGACCGCGACCTTCCTGATGATTCTCTACGGTATCAGCTGGCTGATGAACTTCACCCAGCACTTCATCATGGCGACCGTCAGCCAGCGGATCTCTCAGCGCTTCCGCACCGACATCACCAACAAAACCAACCGCATGCCGCTCAAATACTTTGACAGCATGCCCTTCGGCGACATCCTCAGCCGCATCACCAACGACATCGACACCATCGGCATGACGCTGAACCTCAGCATCGCCCAGATGATCACCTCGATCGCGCTGTTCTTCGGCTCGGCGATCATGATGTTCGTCACCAACTACATCCTCGCGTTCACGGCGATCGGCGCGTCCGTCCTCGGCTTCATCCTGATCTCCGTGATCATGGGCAAGTCCCAGAAGCACTTCAACCGTCAGCAGCGCCACCTCGGCGCGATCAACGGTCATGTGGAGGAGATCTACACCGGCCACAACATCGTCAAGGCATACAACGCCGAAGCCGCTACCAAGGAGGAATTCAGCCGCATCAACCGCCACCTGCGCGACTCGGTATTCAAGGCGACCGCGCTCTCGGGTCTGATGCAGCCTTTGATGACCTTCATCGGCAACCTCGGCTTTGTCGCAGTATTCATCGTCGGCGCACTGCTGGCGCGTGACAACGTCATCACCTACGGCGTGATCATCCAGTTCACCATCTACGTCCGCCTGTTCACTCAGCCGCTGACCCAGCTCGCCCAGAGCCTGAGCAGTATGCAGAGCACCGCCGCCGCGAGCGAGCGCGTCTTTGAATACCTCGAGGAGGAGGAGCTCGCCGACGAGAGTCACAAGACCCGCACCCTCGACAAGGTCAGGGGCGACGTCCGCTTTGAGCATGTGCGCTTCGGCTACAATCCCGACCGCATCATCATCAAGGACTTCTCCGCCGACATCAAGGCGGGTCAGAAGGTCGCCATCGTCGGTCCCACCGGCGCGGGCAAGACGACCATCGTCAACCTGCTGATGCGCTTCTATGAGGTCAACGCGGGACGCATCTTCATCGACGGCGTCCCGATCGACGAGCTGACCCGCGAGAACGTCCACAAGCTGTTCTGCATGGTGCTGCAGGACACATGGCTCTTTGAAGGCACCGTGCGCGAGAACCTCGTCTATTCCAAGACCGATGTCTCCGACAAGGAGCTGGAGAAGGCGTGCAAGGCGGTCGGCATCCATCATTTCATCCGCACCCTCCCGAACGGCTACGACACCGTTCTCGACGACAAGTCGAGCCTCTCGGCAGGTCAGAAGCAGCAGCTCACCATCGCCCGCGCGATGGTCGAGAACGCGCCGCTGTTGATCCTCGACGAGGCGACCTCCTCGGTCGATACGCGCACCGAGCGCATCATCCAGAGGGCGATGGACAGCCTGACCGAGGGACGTACCTCGTTCGTCATCGCGCACCGCCTCTCGACGATCAAGAACTCCGACCTCATCCTCGTCCTCAAGGACGGCGACATCATCGCCTCGGGTACGCACGACGAGCTGCTCAGAGAAGGCGGCTTCTACGCCGAGCTGTACAACAGCCAGTTCGAGCCGAGCGCCTGACCAATTGACGGTTGACAATGGATAATGAACAATTCAGGGCGGGCTGCCGCCCACACCCGATTCCTGTTTGCGACAGCATCCGACCCTATCGGTACAGAAAGGTTATTATATGAATATATGCATCTACGGAGCGGCGTCCGATGACATCGCCGATGTTTTCAAGAAAGACGGCGAGCTGCTCGGCGAGAAGCTCGCTCGCCGCGGTCACGGACTGGTATTCGGCGGAGGATCCGCAGGGCTGATGGGCGCGGTCGCGCGCGGCGCAAGCCGAGGCGACGGTCACATCATCTCCATCGCACCGTCGTTCTTTGACGTCGACGGCGTACTCTACGCCGAGTGCGACGAATACATCTTCACCGAAACCATGCGTGAACGCAAGCAGAAGATGGAGGACCTCAGCGAGGGCTTCATCATCACGCCCGGCGGCATCGGTACCTTTGACGAGTTCTTCGAAATCTTCACCCTGCGCCAGCTCGGCAGACACCAAAAGCCGATCGCCATCCTCAACACCGACGGCTACTATGACGACCTGCTCGCCATGCTGCGCCATACGGCTAAGCTGAATTTCATGGACAGCCGCAACATGGAGCTGTTCTTCGCGAGCGAGGACGTCGATCAGCTGCTCGACTATATCGAGAACCCGCCGCACATCCAATTCGATATCAAAAAACTCCGCCGGATCGAAAAGGATACCTAAAAAGCAAGCGCTCAGCCGGTCGCTGAGCGCTTTGTTCATTTGATCTTCTTTATAAACTCGATCAGTTCGGGATAGGTTCCCTGACGGAATCGGCTGTAGGGCAGGTTGTGGGTGATGATATGCTCGGTCACGAGGAAGGTGTCAATCCCGAGCTGTTCGCACGGCTCCATGTCCTCACGGACGTCGTTGCCGATCATCAACGCCTCACAGGGCTTGACATTGAAGTCTTCAAGGATCTGGGCATAGTATTCCTCTTTCGGCTTGCAGTAGGAGCTGAAATCATAG
>JAFSRK010000107.1 GCA_017446165.1 Ruminococcus sp. | reverse complement strand
CCTTTCGATTCGATGTTTTTAATTGGTATTAGTCAGATTTTAATAAGAAAAAAACGTCCACTTTTCATAGTGAACGCAAAATGTCGGATTATATATAAAAAGGGCACTTCATTCCGAAAAATGAAATGCCCTTTTAAGATTTTTTGTCTTTACCTTTACAGCCCCCTTTTCTCGACAATTCTCTCGCTGATAATCAACTGTTGGAAAAGGAATTGAAAAACAGCGACAAACGCAGAAAGCCCCTTGAATACTGGCTTTTTTCCGTTTGTCATTATTATACCGTAACGGCACACCTATGCGACAAAATTCGACAGCTTTTGATGTGTGTTCACAAAAATTATTACAGTGATAAAATCGAACTAAATGCAGTATTATTGCATTATTAAATCATGCAAAGCAGAACCGTTGTAGTAAGTATAAATCACTATTATACAGAGAAAACGGACTGTTCATAAGGAGCAGTCCGTTTGTGATAATATTTTTTTGTATGAAGAATTACACTTCATTCCGGTTAACCGATTTTATTTCATGCAACTGTTGACCCACTCGATGAAGTTTGAAGTGCTGTCGCCGGTGCGCTCCGCTTCGGTGTGTCCCTGACCCCATACGGTCTCGAAGTCTACGCTTTCGACGCCGTCGTAGTTTTCAAGAGCAAGTGCGAGATTGACTTCGGTCGTCAGCGAGGTATCACCCTGATTGATGCCGGTACGGATACGCCAGTATTTCGCAACAGTAGATGTGCCGTAACCTTCTTGACTCTCCAGCAAATAGTAAAGAGGTGTATACATATTCACACGCTGCTGTGCGGTATAACCGACGGAATCAGTCTTGCTGAGATCAGCGGTATAATCGCTTGCATAAGAGCTGCCCAACTCCGTCAGAATATCCGCTAAGGTGCTGTCAAAGTGGGCGCCGCTGCCGTCGCCGTAACCGAACAGGGTGTTTTCGCCCTGACCCGCGTCGAGCTGGTCGAACGCGCCGAGGTTTTTGGATGCGTTCTTGCACGCGCTGACAAAATCCTCAATGCTTGTGATCGTAGCAGTATTGGTGCTTTCGTCGTAGGTGATCCACTCGCCGTTTGCGTTCAGCGCGTCGATGTAGTCCTGTGCTGTCTCATAGGTGCCGGAGGTACTGACGCCGCTTGAAGAGGTATCGTTGCGGGTGATGTCGTCTACATCCTCGATAGAGGTAGCTTCTTCTCCGGTATCGCCGTCAGGCTTTGATCCGCTCGGTACGCCGTCGGGCTTTTCACCGCTCGGCATATCTCCGTCAGGCTTTTCACCGGAGGGTGCGCCGCCTGAAGGTGCGCCGCCCATGCCGCCGCCATTAGAGGAACTTGATGCGTCGTAGGGGAACTCGGTATCTGCAAGGAAGTTATTGAGCGACTGCTCGATCACGCTCTTGATATACTCATAGTAGGTTCCCGACTGATAGATACCGTCGGAAGATTCCGTCAATGTCAACGTATTGCCGTCAGCATCGGTAAAGCCCGCGCTGTTGATATATTCTGCAAACGCTGTTGCAAGGGCGTCGGAGATCGCCTGTTCGTCATCGGTAAGTCCCGAGCGAGTCGCGCCCATCATCCACTCATACGCTTCATCTGCGGTATCAAGATTGGTGATCGGACACCAATCCATCGAACCGACTACCGCGTCGGATACGCCCTGAACCGCGCCAATCGCTTCGAGATAAGGATCATATAACTCACTGTCGCCGGTTGCGCCGACGATCGCCGCTTGTGCTCCGCCTCCGCTCATGCCGAACACGAAGATGCTTTCCGCGTCGCCCGCGATCACATCGTCACAATAGCGGATGTACCGGATCGCGGCTTTCAGGTCGGTCACGCCTGCGGGCGCGCCGTCATCTCTGCCGCGGCAGCCTGCATGAACATAGACAAATCCCTGAGAGGTGTAGTCTGTTACGCTTGTATAGGAGGTTAACGCGCTCTGTGCGGAATAACCGGGTGTATTGATCGGCATAACGATCGGAGCAGTTGAAGCGGTATAGCCGTTGACCTCTGCGTCAGCGTTCAGCTCGCAGGTATAGGTGCCGTCGCCGTTATCGGTCGCTGTCATATAAGCGCCGGGTACAAATACCGCGAGCTGCTCATAATCTTCGTTTGCCGGCGTCTCGCAGTAGACGATCCCGATTTGGTAGTACACATCGTCATCGGCATTGTACTGCCATTTTGTCATATCCAGTTTGGATAGATTGGTTGTTGCCGTGGTGGTTTTAGCTGTTCCATCAGCCGCGGTCGTTTTCTCGGTTTTGTCCGTACCGCCGGAGCCACATCCAGTCATCACTAAACCGATCAGGCATAATGTCATCATGATTGCTAATATCTTTTTGAACATGGTATCATCTCCTTTTGAGGTTGACATAAGTATAGATGGATAATCTGATAGTATCTTGTTGTGAAAGTGAAAGATATGTGAAAACCGGTTATAGTATTTAAGATGATTGTCGGATTATATATAAAAAGGGCACTTCATTCCGAAAAATGAAATGCCCTTTTAAGATTTTTTGTCTTTACCTTTACAGCCTCCTTTTCTCGACAATTCTCTCGCTGATAATCAACTGTTGGAAAAGGAATTGAAAAACAGCGACAAACGCAGAAAACCCCTTGAATACTGGCTTTTTCCCGTTTGTCATTATTATACCGTAACGGCATAGTCATGCGACGCTGCTGTGCAACTCCGGCATCAATATTCAGGAGGTAGCGCGCCGCCTCGGG
>JAFSRK010000106.1 GCA_017446165.1 Ruminococcus sp. | reverse complement strand
GCGCTCCTGATCGCCTCACGCGGGATTCTCAGCTCCCTGACGCACGCCGAAAGGATGTCGTCATCGTTGTACCCGAGCGGTAACTTGACGTTGGATAAGCGTATCATAGGCTGTCCCCCGCGCACATGCCGCTCGCGAACGCGAACTGCAGGTTATACCCGCCGCAGTCGCCGTCGACATCGAGCGCCTCGCCGATGATGTACAACCCGCGGTGCTTCTTGGTTTCAAAGGTGCGAGCGTCGATCTCGCTGAGCTTAATACCGCCCGCGCTGACCTGTGCATTCTGAAAATCGTGACGCGGCACAGCCTTAAACCGCCAGTCGGCGATCGTATCTGCCAACGCATTTAATTCTTTATCGGAAATATCGCTGCATGCCGTCGACGGCTTGATCCCTGCCGATTTCATCAGCGCGTTTCCGATGCTTTTATGGAACAACCCGACGAAAATGTCGGAGAGGTTTCCGTCTTGATTCAATTCGATCCGCCTTTGGAGTTCCTCTCGGATTTCCTCGCGGCTCAGATCGGGGAGCAGCGATATGCCGATCTCGCAACCGGTGTTCTGATTCGCAAAACGCGAGAGGTTGAAGATACAAATGCCCGACAATGCGTTCTCGGTGAACTGCACTTCGCCGCGCTCTGCCTTGACGATCTCGACGCCGTGGATCAAGCGCACCTCGGCGGTCGCGCGGATCCCCTTGAGCGATCGCGTGATCTCGCTGTCAACTTTGATGGGCGAGAGGGACGGCGTGCATTTGACGGTACTCAGCGAGAGTGTCTTGACGATACCCGCGCCGCTCTCGCGACCGGCATAGTCGACCTTGCCGCCAACCGCGATCACGAGCCTTTCGGCGGAGATGATCCCGCTGTCCGTTCTGATCTCATAGCCGCCCTTGACCTTGCGGATCTCACGGATTTCAACGCCGCAGAGTTCCTCTGCGCCGCATCCCTTCAGCCGCATCCTCAGCACATCCAGCACCGAGCTTGCCTGACGCGAGATCGGATAGACCCTGCCCTCATTGTCAGAGTAGGTCATCAGCCCGAGACGGTTGAAATAAGCGATCACCGCGTCGGGACTATATTTCTCAAAAAGAATATTAATCAAATCCTCACAACCGTCGCCGTGATAGCTTTTCGCGTTTGCTCCGACGTGGCTGAGGTTACACCTGCCGTTGCCGGTGACGAGGAGCTTCTTGCCCACGCGGTCGGCTTTCTCGAGGATGACGATGTCTTTGTCAGGATGCCTCTCGGCGGCTCTGAGGGCGCACATCAGACCTGCCGCACCGCCGCCGATGACAGCCGCGTATACCTTTTTGCGCATCATCCCTTAGGAGCGAAGATCGCGCCGATCGCGCCGAAGATACCCATGCTCGCGAGTCCCATGATCACGCCCGCGAGGATAACGCCGAGCAGTACGGCGATCACGCTCTTTTTGAAATCCATGTCGAGGATCGACGCCGCGAGCGTACCCGTCCATGCGCCGGTACCCGGCAGCGGGATACCGACAAAGAGCATCAAAGCAACATAGAGACCCCTGCCGCTTTTCTCCTGCAGCTTTCTGCCGCCCTTCTCGCCCTTTTCAAGACAGAAGGTGAAGAACTTGCCGATGAATTTCTTGTCCTTGCCCCAGAGAAGGATCTTTCTCGCGAAGAGATAGATGAACGGCACGGGCAGCATATTGCCGAGGATGGCGATGATATACGCCCACACCATGTTGCATTGAAAGCCCACCGCATAGGGGATCGCACCGCGCAGCTCGATCAGCGGCACCATGGAAATCAGAAAGATGATCAAATAATGCATATTGAAAAACTCCTTTTTTTAGAGTACGGCTTCAAGCCCAAATTATCACATATAGCATTATAACTGAAAAAGCCTGTTAATTCAACCGTAAATTAACCGATTATATAAAAATCATATTCAGGGTTTGACATCTTATTCTTCTCTTGCTAAAATAACTGTGAAATAACCATCAGAGGTGTCTTTTGAAAACGAAGAAAAGAATGATAGCGCGGCTGATCCTGACGCTGTTGAGCGTAGTGGCGGTCGGCGCGATTTTTTACAATTCATCTCTTGACGCTTTTGAATCGACGACCCAAAGCGATCCGCTGGTCGACAGCATCAACGCGTTTTTTAAAAGCATCGGACTGCCGATCGTCGTCAACGACTTCATCGTCCGCAAGGCGGCGCATTTTTCCGAATACGCGGTGCTGGGAGCGTTACTCAGCGTCACGGTGTACCTATATGCGCAAAAACGGTGGAAGAGCTTTTTCATCACGCTCCCGATCGGTGCGGCGGTCGCCGTGTGTGACGAGGTGATCCAGCTGTTTCCCGTCGGACGTTCCTGTGAGGTGCGCGATATGCTGATCGACTTTTCGGGAGTCCTCACAGCGGCGCTGATCGTACAGCTGATTCTGTATCTGATCGAAAGACACAGAAAAAGGCTCCCTTTGGGAAAGGGAGCTGTCGGCAACGCCGACTGAGAAATTGCATTGATTGATCGAGCGTAAGCGAGATACGATAGAGATATAAGAAGAAGGTAATGAACTTGAGCGAACTCACTCAGAATAAAATGGGATATAAGCCTATGCTGCCGCTGCTTCTCGGCATGTCGCTGCCGGCGATGTTCTCAATGATGATCCAGGCGCTGTACAATGTTGTCGACAGCATCTTTGTCGCGAATTTCAGCTCCAAGGCGCTGACCGCGGTATCGCTGGCATATCCCATGCAGTTGGTCAGCATCTCGTTTGCCGTCGGCACGGCGGTAGGCGTCAATTCGCTGATCGCGAGACGCCTCGGTGCGAAGAACTATCAGGAAGCGAACGCCGCCGCGACAACCGGCGTCATCCTCGGTGTAATCAACTGGGTGGTTTTCCTTTTGATCGGATTGTTCTTTTCCTCTACTTTCATTTCGTGGTTCACCGACGATCCCGTCGTCAGGGAATACGGCACTCAGTATTTGTCCATCGTGCTTTGCGTATCCATCGGCATGATGGTCGGCAACATGGGCGAGAAGATCCTCCAGTCCACCGGCAACATGATCATCCCCATGCTGACCCAGCTGCTCGGCGCTGTGACCAACATCATCTTCGACCCGCTTCTGATCTTCGGCATCGGACCGTTTCCGAAGCTCGGCGTCGTCGGCGCGGCAGTCGCGACAGTGTTCGGTCAGATCTGCTCGATGGTATTCGTCCTTTTGATCCTGATCTTCAAGAAGAACGCCGTGGAGCTGAGATTCAAGGGCTTTAGGATGAACGGTCAGATCGTGAAGAATATCTACGTCGTCGGCGTACCCGCGATCATCATGCAGAGCATCGGCTCCGTGATGGTGTCGGGTATCAACGGCATCATCTCCGCAGCTCAGGTGACGCGTGACGTTGCCAACGCCTATATCAACGCCTTCGGCGCATACTTCAAGCTCCAGAGCTTTGTGTTCATGCCTGTGTTCGGCTTGACCCAAGGCACATCGCCGATCATCGGCTATAACTATGGCGCGCGCAACAAAAAGCGCATGTATTCCGCTTTGAGGATCGCGACGATCATCGCGGTCGGCATCATGGCGGCGGGAACGCTGTTGTTCCAGCTCGATCCCGAATGGCTGTTGTCGTGGTTCTCCTCGGAGAACGCCTCGGCAAATGATCTGATGCTCGCGGTCGGTGTGCCGACGCTGAGAACCATCAGCCTTTCGTTCATCTTCGCCGCGTTCGGCATCATGATCTCAACGCTGTTCCAAGCCGTCGGCAAGGGATTTTACAGCATGATCATGTCCTTCTCACGACAGCTTGTCGTTGTCCTGCCGGTCGCGTTCTTCCTTTCACAGATCAGCCTTGATACCATGTGGTATGCGTTCCCGATCGCTGAGGTCGGCTCGCTGATCATCGGTTTGATCTTCTTCATGATCCTGAGAAACAAACAGTTTAAGGCGCTCGATCAGCCTGCATAATTGATCCTCTCACCTCATAGAATCTATGGGGTGATATTATGAGCGAGATCAGGCGCGACGAGATCGTCTACGAAGAAGGCTGGCGCGACAGGAATGCGGAAAAAGCAGAGGAAAATCTGCCGCTCGCCGAGGATAACCCTGCTGATCCGAAGCCGAGCGAACCGGTCGACGATACCGACCGATCGCGACCTCTTTTGATCGCGATCCAGCTCGTTCTGTGCATGCTTGCGGCGTTGGTGCTGTTCATCCTCAAGGCGATGGACAGCGGCGCGTATCACGACTTCATGGATACCTACACCGAGGAGATGGCAAAGCCCGTTATCTCTCAGAAGGTGTTCGACGCGGTGGATTGGAACCGCATCCTGCGCGGCGACAGCGTGAAGATCACTTCGACGTCCGATGAGCTTTCGACTCGGTAGAACACGGTTCGTTGTCGGCTACGAGGTCGTTGCGGCGATCACCGCCGTCCTCCTGCTCGACCGTGAAAACCGCGTGATCTGCTGTCTGATCGCCGCGGCGTTGCACGAATCGGGTCATCTTCTGATGATGCGCCGTTTTCATGTACCTGTCCGCATGGTGACCTTTCGCTTGTTCGATGTGCTGATCGAGGCGGACCCTGTCCCGTCGACCTGTGCCGACATGTGGATCACCCTCGGCGGCGTGACGATGAACTTTTTGTGTTCGCTGTTGTTTTTGCCGATGAGCCGAAAGCTGATGCTCCTAAATCTCGCGCTCGGCATCTTCAACCTCCTGCCTGTGTTGAGCCTTGACGGCGGTCATCTTCTGTATCTGCTGTTGTCAAGGCGCTTTTTGCCGCGGACATGTACCATGATACTCAAAGCGGTCACATTCATCCTGCTCATTCCGTTCATGACGGCGGGGATCCTGATGCTGTTCCGCTCCGGATATAACTACTCACTGCTCGTGATCTCGCTGTACCTCACGGCAGTTTTACTCTTGAAATAGGAGAAATATATGTACCCGAAAGAAATCGAAAAATATTTGCTGAAGGTCCAGAAGCCCGGACGCTATGTCGGCGGAGAGCTGGGCGCTGTCGTCAAGGACAAGCATGACGTCGACGTGCGCTTCGCGTTCTGTTTCCCCGATACCTACGAGATCGGCATGTCCCACCTCGGCATCAAGATCCTCTACAGCCTCTTCAACGAGAAGCCGTATATCTGGTGTGAACGTGTTTTTGCGCCGTGGATCGACATGGAGGACGTCATGCGCGAGCATGATATCCCGCTCTATGCGCTCGAGTCGGGCGATCCGCTTACGGACTTTGACTTCATCGGCTTCACGCTCCAGTATGAGCTGAGCTACACCAATATCCTGAACATGCTGTCCCTCGGCGGGATCCCTGTGTTAAGCAGGGACAGGCACGACCTCAACCACATCGTCGTCGCCGGCGGACCCTGTGCGTGCAATCCCGAGCCGATCACCGATTTCGTTGATATCTTTTTCCTCGGCGATGGGGAAGAGGTCGACCTCGAGGTCATCGAGCTGTACCGCGAGTGCAAGCGCGAGGGCGCGACCAAGGACGAGTTCCTGCACCGCGCCGCTCAGATCAGCGGCGTTTATGTTCCTGCACTCTATGATGTTGATTACAACGACGACGGAACTATTTCTTCCGTCACGCCCCGTGACGGCGTACCTGCCACCATCGAGAAGCGCGCCATCATGGATATGGATTCCTGCTACTATCCCGACAACTTTGTCGTTCCGAATATCGAGATCGTCCACGACCGCGCCGTCGAGGAGATCTTCCGCGGCTGTATCCGCGGCTGTCGCTTCTGTCAGGCGGGGTTTCTCTATCGCCCCGTGCGCGAGAAAAGCGTCGACTGTATCAACGAACAGTGTCACGCCTTGTGCCGCAACACCGGCTATGACGAGGTATCTCTTTCGTCGCTCAGCTCGAGCGATTATACACAGGTCGTACCGATGCTCAAAAAGCTCAACAGCTGGGCTAAGGAGGAACAGGTCAGCCTGTCGCTGCCGAGCCTGCGTGTCGACGGTTTTACCGACGATATCCTCGACCAGATCAAGACCGTCCGCAAGAGCGGCTTGACCTTTGCTCCCGAGGCGGGTTCACAGCGCCTGCGAGACGCGATCAACAAGAACGTCTTTGAGGACGAGCTGATGAACACCTGCCATGTCGCCTTTGAGGGCGGCTATACGACCGTGAAGCTCTATTTCATGATCGGTCTGCCCACCGAAACCATGGACGACGTAGCGGCGATCGCCGACCTCGGTCGAAAGGTTGTCGATACCTATTACGCGACCGAGAATCGCATGAAGGGCAAGTCTCCGCGCGTCACGATCTCGGCGTCCTCATTTGTCCCGAAGCCCTTCACCCCCTTCCAGTGGGAGCCGCAGGACACGATGGACACCCTGCGCGAGAAACAGAAGCACATCCGCGCCTCCATCACCACCAAGAAGATCAGCTACAACTACCACGATTCCGATACCTCCTTCCTCGAGGCGGTTTTCGCGCGCGGCGATCGCAAGCTCAACAAAGCCGTCCTGCTTGCCCATCAGCGCGGCATGCGCTTTGACAGCTGGGGCGACTGCTTCTCTCTGCAAAACTGGCTCGATGTGTTCGAGGAATGCGGCATCGATCCCGCGTTCTATGCCAACCGCAAGCGCTCTTTCGACGAGATCCTCCCGTGGGATCATCTCGACTACGGCGTGACTAAGGAATTCCTCAAGCGCGAGTGCGAGCGCGCCTATCAGTCCAAGCCCTCTCCCAACTGTCGGGAGAACTGCATGAACTGCGGCGCGAAAAAATACGGCGGAGGTGTTTGCTATGAAAAACGCTAGAGTGTTCTTTACCAAGGACGGCGCGTGCAAGTACATCTCTCATCTGGACACCAACCGTGTGATGCTGCGCGCTATCGGCAAGAGCCGCCTCGATATCTGGCATACCGAGGGCTTTCATCAGCATGCCTACATCACCTTCGCGCTGCCTCTGTCGCTCGGCTACGCCTCCACCTGTGAGAGCATGGACTTCCGACTGCTCGACGACAACGCCGACATGGCTGCGATCCCCGCGCTGCTCAACGCTTGTCTGCCCGAGGGCATCCGCGTCTATCGCTGCGCTGAGGCAAAGTGCAAGCCTGCCGATATCGACTCCGCGACCTATGACATCCATATCGAGCCGATGAATCCGGATGATATTTCTGAAAAAGAATTATATGAGAAGCTGAACAACTTCCTCGCTCAGCCGGAGATCATCGTCGAGAAGAAGACCAAGAAGGGCATGAAGAACGTTGACCTCAAAGGTTATATCCTCTCATGCGACCTCTCCTGTGATGACGGGGTAGGGATGACCATGAAGCTACCCGCAGGCTCCACGCTGAATATCAACCCCTCGCTTTTCGTTACGGCGTTCTCCGCCTACTGCGGCGTCGATCTTCATTCCGACGTCACCCGCACCGGCATTTATACAAAGGAGGGCAACCCCTTTGAGTAAGACCTACGATATCGTCCTGCTTGACGCGGACGAGACCGTCTACGATTTCAAGCTTGCCGAACGAACCGCCGTCAGCAAGACGCTCGCTCATTTCGGCGTCGATCCCACCGATGAGGTGATCGCTACCTACAGCGCGTGCAACCTCCGGTGCTGGAAGGCGCTCGAGCGTGCCGAGATCACGCGCGATGAACTGAAAGCACGCCGCTTCTGCATGACCTTCGAGAAGCTCGGCAGAGATCCTGTCGACTTCGGTGCGGTCAATGAAATGTATGAGCATAATCTGTCCCAATGCGGCTTCATGCTGCCCGGCGCCACCGAATTTGTCAAGAAGCTCCACACAGATTACGATGTGAAGATCTACATGGCGACCAACGGTCTGACGATCCCCCAGGTCGGGCGCTTTGAGCGCTCGGGCATCAAGCCCTACGTCGACGGCATCTATATCTCCGAGCAGATCGGCGTCAGCAAACCCGCGAAGGAGTACTTCGATTACATTTTCGCCGATCTCGGCGTCACCGACAAAAGCCGCGTGATCATCCTCGGCGACAGCCTGACCTCCGACATGCTCGGCGGCAGAAACGCCGGCATCACCACCTGCCGCTATCTGAGAGACACTGACCCCAACGGCAACCCCCTCTGCGACTACGAGATCACCGCCTACGACGAATTCTTTGATATCATTGATAACTGAATAACCATAAAAGAAAAATCCTGCCACACTTGTGACAGGATTTTCGCTTTGGCGTAGAGTGAGGGATTTGAATTTTTGCCCCTACGTGGCGTAATCTTTCACAAAGTGGCGTTTTCTGCTATTTAAAGGCATTTCTTACATAACGGTGTTTCACGAAGGAACACCTTGTAACACTATGATAACGAACAAATAATGAACACAGTATAACAGAGCGTAAGAAGTTTATGAGGTGAATCGTCATCACTTGTCTGGAACACCATTTCATCATTTGTTCCGTTATATTATTTCTTTTCACTGTTGACAATTATGAAAAGAAAGAATATAATTGAAAAGAAAGAATGAAAAGGAGCTGTTGTTATGGATTATATCGAAAGCGAAACAGTTGAATTGAAAGAAATTGTTGTCGATGACATTAAGAAAGAAATAATTGCTTTTGCTAACAGTGGAGGCGGGTGTGTTTACGTCGGCGTGGATAATAACGGTAATGTGGTTGGTATCAGTGATCCTGATAATGAACTCTTGAAGATTACGAATATGGTACGTGATTCGATTAAGCCTGATATTACAATGTTCCTTAGCTATCAGATAATTGAGGAAAGCGGTAAAAGCGTAATAGAAATACGCGTACAACGTGGAACCGGCAGACCATATTATCTCTCAAAAAAAGGATTGCGCCCCGAGGGGGTCTATGTACGTCAAGGAACATCTTCCGTTCCTGCAACAGATACCGCTATCCGGCAGATGATCAAAGAAACCGACGGAGACAGTTTTGAGGAAATGCGCTCTTTGGAACAAAGCTTGACCTTTGTGC
>JAFSRK010000105.1 GCA_017446165.1 Ruminococcus sp. | reverse complement strand
GGCGGCGATCATGCTGCTTACCTCCGGATCGGACGCGGCGTTTCTGATCGCCGATGAGGTCGGCGGCAGCGTGGCGACCTTTGTCAGAGCGATGAATAACCGCGCCGCGAAGCTCGGCTGCAAGAACACGGCGTTCATCACGCCCGGATACAGCGAGTCCAAGGACCAGTATACCACCTGTGAGGATCTTGTCCGTATCTACCGCTGTCTGCTCGATGACGATATGTTCACCGAGATCATGAGCAGCCCGACCTACATCCCTGCTCGCTACGGTGACGACGAGGAATATGCGGTCACGACCGAGAATTCCATTATGAATCCCGTCAGCCCCTATTACTTCCGCTATGTCATCAGCGGTAAATTCGCCGATGACCCGACGTCGGGCGCGAGCATCGCCGTTGTCACCAGCTACAAGAATATGAAATACCTGTTCATCGCCCTGCGCGGCAAGAACGAGGCGGAAGAAAACGTATTCACCGACGCCCGCCGCCTGACGACATGGGCGTATCTGAACCTCAGTGACCGCAAGGTCATCGACACCGACGAATCCGTCGACAAGGTGACTGCCGTCAGCGTATGGGGCGAGTATCCGATCGGGCTTTATGCCGATAACTCCGCGCGCAAGACCCTGCCGAACGAGTATGAAAAAGAGAAGTTCTCGGTCAAGATGGATGTGCCGCAGAAGCTGAAGCTCCCGCTGTTCAAGGGCGAGAAGGTCGGCGCAGCGGAGATCACCTACGACAAGGAACCGCTCGACAAGGTCACCATCGTGCCGAATCACGACGAGGGTGTTTCCATGCTCAGCGACCTGGGACGCTTCGGCGGCTATGCGCTCGCGAAGCTGTTCCCGGTGACTTCACCCTCCGAGCTTGACAGGGATTCCGAGACCGAAGCGCCGACAGAAGCTCCGACAAAAGCGCCGAAGAAGGCGGCAAAACCCACTCAGGCAACCGAAACACCGACCGAAGATTCCGAAGCGGAGGAGTGATAGCATGAAGAAGTTAATACGCCTGCTGTCACTGGTTACGGCGATTGCGGTGATGATGGCAATCGCGGCAACCTCTGCTTCTGCCGTGACGTTCGAGTGTGACGTCGAGACCTACTCCGACTCTATCCTGATGGTGAATCTCGATACAGGCATCGAGGTGTTCTCCAAGGATCCCGATACCCGCCGCTATCCTGCGGCGCTGACCAAGATCATGACCTATATCGTCGCGGTCGAGAACATCAAGGATCTCGACATGAAGATTGAGATCAAGGAGACTGTCCTGACCAATCTTGTCAACAGCGGCATGGCTTGCTCGGGACTTGACTGGCATGAGGGAGCAAAGCTCAGCGTTACCGATGTACTCTATGCGCTGATGCTGCCGCGCGGCAACGACGCCGCGATGGTGCTTGCCGATTATGTCGGCGGGGGAGACGTCAGCGCTTTTGTCAGGCTGATGAACGAAAAAGCGGCTGAGATCGGCTGTGAGAATACCCACTTTGTCAACCCGACCGGCGTGGACAGCGCCGATCAGTATACCACTGCGCGCGACATGGTCAAGATATGCCGTTACGCGATGGGCGTTCCGCTGTTCTCGAAAATCGTTTCCACCCCGAGCTATAATCTCGAGGGCGACGAGTATCCGATCGTCACGACCAACTCGATGGTTGATGCGGCACGCGGCGGCGAATACTATTATACTTACGCGACCGGTATCCAGAACGGCGAGACCGAATCCGGCGGCACCTGCCTTGCGGCTTCCGCGATCTGTGACGGCTATGCTTATCTTGTCGTCTGTCTGCATGCTCCGATCGACTATGATGAAGGCAAGGAATACTGCATGGAGGAGGCGGCGAACCTGTTCCGATGGGCGTTCGTCAAGCTCCGGTTTGTTTCTCCCGCCACCAAGGATACTCCGATCTGCGAACAGCCGATCAACAATGCGTGGGATACCCAGAGCATCCTGCTTGTACCCGAGACCGATTTGAATGTAGTGCTGCCCGGCGATTATCAGGAAAGCGATATTACCATTACGCCTGACGAAACCAAGGCGATCAGCGCGCCTGTTAAGAAGGGTGATGTCATCACTACCGCCACTGTTTACTACAAGGGCGAGGCGTTCCGCAAGATCAATCTGGTCGCGCACGACGACGTCAGCGCAAGCCCGATCCTGTTCTTCACCCACGGCGTCGACAAGGTGCTGACCTCACCGTGGTTTTTGATCGCGGTAGCTCTCGTTGTGATCCTGTTCGTCGTGTTCGTCAGTGTGTCATCGTCCTATAATAAGAAAAAACGTAAGAGACAGAATCCATAAATCCAAAGGTCGCTTCGGCGGCCTTTTTTCATTTGGTATACATATGATTACCAAAACTTGACAATAATGCTTGTTACAGGTATAATAAGAATAATTATAAGGATTATTATGTCCGTTATAAGGAGTAATGATATGATTTCCAAATTATCGTGGATATTGTTTATCCCGCTCACCCTGGCGGCAGCTTTCTGCAAGCTCGCTCAGACCATCATGCCCGACGGCGCGATCTTCGGCTTGTCGGACATGATGCTCGACTATGTCGTGATCGGCTGTGTCGCGCTGATTTTCCTCTTTGCGCTGATCATGTGCCTGTGCGATCGAAAGATCTCGAAGTATTATCTGCCTCACCGCAACTTCGGCGCGGGCATCCTGGGGATCCTCTTGGCGCTCGTGATGGCGGCTGACGGTGCAGATGCGATCTACCGTATTATCGGCGCTGATAAGATCAATGTGCTTGCGATCATCGAGGCGGTCATGCTGATTCTTGCAGCGATCGTATTCGTTGTGATGGGACTGACCCATTCGTTCAGCAATAAGAATAAAAAGGGCTTCTCACTGCTATATGTCATGCCGGCGCTCCTGTGTGCGGTACGACTGATCCGCTGTTTCGTGGAGTTTACCACGATCTCCATCACTCTCGCGGATGTAACACGCCTGTTCTGCTACATCTTCGCGACGATGTTCTTCTTCAACTATGCTGTTACGCTCTCGCTGACCGAGGCGAAGAACGCTGTGAAATCATGTTTCATCTATGGTTTCCCGGCGTCTGCTGCGCTGATCGCTTACGCGACGGGCAACCTCTATGCAAATTTCGACACCGACAACATCATGAACAACGCGCACTATGTTGAGATCGCGCTGATGGGTCTGTATATCCTCGCGTTCCTGATCGAGCTGACGATCTTTGTCAAGGACAAGGATCATGTGATCATCGAGGATGAAGATGATGTTGATTATAAGGACATCCACGACGGCGAGATCTCCGACAGTGAGGACTTCGTCGTGACCGGTGTGGATGATGAGGAGCGCGCCGAGACTCCCGCGTCATCTTATATCTCCACAGCCGATACCAGCGATTTCCTCTATCAGGAAAAGAAGGATGATTCCAACCGCGAATCATCGTACTATAAAGCCGCGATCAACGACGTCAACGATTATATCACCGTCGAGTCTCAGCCCGAGAAGGAGAAGGACGACAGACCGCTTTCCTACACCGAACAGCTCGATGAGATCGATAAGCTGATCCTCGAGATTTCCGGCGATGAATAATTACAAAATCGTTGTTGACACCTGACTTTGAAAGTGATATATTATTTATGATATCGTGATCTTTGACGAGGACATGACCTGTTAAGGAGCGTTCAAGAGAGCCGTCGGACGGTGCGAGACGGTGCGCGAGATAACATGGCTACCACCTCTGAGATCGCTCAGGAAATGGAGCGACGTGCGCCGCGTTAAGGCAAATGAGGACTGCATATGCAGTTGAACTCAGGTGGAACCGCGTATTGTACGCCCTGATGATTCTTCGGAATCGTCAGGGCTTTTATATTTCATTAGTATAAACTGACCACTGATCACTGACCACTGGTCACTGAGAACAAAGGAGTAGATAAATATGATCCAAGTAGAGCTCAAAGGCGGCGTTGTAAAGG
>JAFSRK010000104.1 GCA_017446165.1 Ruminococcus sp. | reverse complement strand
GTTTTCTCTGATGCATAATTGCATATAGAAAAGCCGTTCTTCATTAGACTTACAGGCTGATAACAGTTTCAAATGATTTGTCCAGCTCAATTGTGTCACCAGTGGTGACACTTTTTCGTCGTCCTTATAGGTTTCATAAAACTGCTTCATGCGATAGAGCCCGCGACGGTTGAAGCCTTTGATCTGAGGATAGTTCTGCGAAAAGAAATCCGCAAGAGATTGAATATACGAATCACCGTAAGAAGCCTTCTCAGATTCCCGACTGATATACTCACCAACCCTCCAGTACATCATAATCAACTCTTCGTTGACCTTTCTCAGAGCGTTTTCGCGCGATTGCTCTATAATATGGATGATCTCATCAAATTGATTGTTCTCAATTTTTTGGATTGCCATTGTTGGTTCACCTCGTTTTGATTATAGCATAACCCATGCGCCGTTTCAATCCAAATATGCCGAGAGAGCTTTGATGAATCGTCTTGATCAATCACATTTTCAGTATATCCAGAATCTCGCCGATGTCGCCGTTGATACAGACGGATTGGACGGCAATCTCCTCGGGGCAATCGGCACTGCCGTAATTCAAACAGGCGTAGGTCGCCTTTTCATTTCTCAGCGTCATCTCCCAGAACGGATACTTGATGATAACAGGGGTGTTGCCGCCGACGCCGAGTTCCAGATAAAGGACGCGGTCGTTCTCGTGCTTTTTGAGGAAATCGTAGTACGCAGCGGAGGCTCGGTGCCAGCCCTCGTCCTCGACGAAGCTGTCGTCGGAGCGCAGGTTCATCACGACATCGCCGCCGTCGTCGGGACACTTCGGGATCAGCTCGGTCGGGATGCGCATTTTGAGTTCGCCATCGTCAGGAACACGGAACACGCCGTTTTCATCCCGCACGAAGCCCTGTGACTCCATCGCGCGGTATACCCACTCCTCGTTGTCGTAGGTCTTCTGCCATTTTCGGTTCACGGACTGGAACAGACCGTAGTCGCCCTGGGTGTAGAACAGGCGGCTTTTCTCAAAGCCCGCGCGCCGGAACTGATGGTCGACGTTGGTCGTGATCACAAAATACTCCCTGTCCTTTATCAACTTCAAAAGCTCATCGTAGACGGGCTTGGGTGCATCAATATAGCGGTTGAAGTAGATGTGCCTTGCCCACCACGCCCAGCGGGTTTCGTTGTCGGGAAACGGATAGAAACCGCCGGAGTACATGTCCTTGATCCCGAAGCGGCGCTGAAAGTCGAAGAAGTATCGCTCGAAGCGTTCGCCGCTGTAGGTAAAGCCCGCGGAGGTCGACAGACCCGCACCCGCGCCGATCACGATGGCGTCGGCGTTCTTCAGCTCGTCCTTCAGTCGTGCGAGCTGTTCCTCCTGTGTGCCGACGCCGTAGGAAACGTGACTAAACAGGTTCAGTGCGTTCAGTCCCTTTCGGATCGTTTCCCGATAGCCGTTCGGCAAATAATCATATCTGTCTTTCATTATGTGTTCAGCTCCTTTGAATCATACGCCTGAGGGCTGACCGTGACCGTATCGTTTTTGACGAGCTGCTCGAAGCTGTCACAGCCCGAGAATACCCACGAATAGATCTTTTTCAGTCCTTTGCCGCAGATGACCCTTCTGAGGTTTTTGCAATCCTTGAAGGCAAACGGCGGAAGGGTGACGAGCTTGTCCGGCAGGGTGATCTCCTCGATTCCGCAGCGGACAAAGGTATAGCCCCACAGACACTCCAACGAAGCGGGAAGTTCGATGCGACGCAGCTTCTCGCAGCCGTCAAACACGAATTCGCCGATGTCCGTTATCGTGTCGGGCATCGTGACCGACTCGATCTCCTTGTGACCGCTGAACAGCTTGTCGCCGATCACGGTGATCACCCCGCCGCCGTAGCTCTCGGGGATGATGACGTCGGCTTCGTCGCCGTGATAGCCGATCACGGCATAGGTACCGTCTTCGTTCGGTTTATAGTAGAATTCCTGCATGTCAATTGCCTGCCTTGATCTCTTTTTGTACGTCTTCGACCACGTCGCTGAGACGGATCTCTTTCATCTCGTTTTCCATCGAGGTCTGGATCCGGCGCAGTCGGCTGTCGGTAGCGGCGTGGATGTTCCGACCGACGGGACACGCGGGATTCGGATGCTCGTGGAAGTGGAACAAGCCCTCGTCCTTGACGCTGTCGACGGCTTCGTAGATGTCGTAGAAGGTGATCTCGCTCAGGGGCTTTGCAAGCGTTATCCCGCTCGCGCCCTGACGGGAGTTGATGATCCCGGCTTCTTTGAGCTGGGACAAAACGCCGCGGATAATCACGGGGTTCACACCCGTGCTTTCCGCAATGAAATTGCTTGTCACCTTGTAATCGTCTTTAAAACAATCGATACAGGTAATAATATGAACAGCGATGGTAAAACGACTTGTGATCTGCATGAATCTTCCTCTTTTATCATTTGATACTTATAATATATCATATGACAACTTATTCTGCAAGAGAAAGGCGGGGTTTACCCGCCCTTCTGAATCTGTTTCATCTATTACTCTCTGACCACGGAGATGCGCGCTTTGATATGGCTGCCGCTTTCGATCTCGTCGACCATGGCGATCGCGTAGTCGGCATAGCTGATGATGCTCTCGCCGCGAGAATTGAGCGTCAGTTCCTCGCCGGCTAAGATATACTTGCCGCTTCTCTCGCCGTCTGCTTGAAAATCACCCGCAGGGCTAATGAAAGTCCATTTGACATCGTTGCGTTTTCTTAGTTCTTCGAGTTCCTGACCCTGCGCATTGGCAAGCGGAAGGAAGATAGCAGGAAAGTCTGCGCCGTCCTTTACCTGAACGGTATGCTCGGGATCGACATACAGGCTACCTGCGCCGCCGACGATCAGAAGGCGGGTATCAGAGCCGGAGAGAATGTCACATAGGTGCTGAGAGGTCTTGATATGCATGGGCTGATCTTCATCCTTCCATGCACCGAAGCCGTCAACGACTGCGTCAAAGCCTGCGAGATCTTCTTTTGTTAAATCCATGATGTCCTTCTGTACATAATCGGTCGCGACAGTCTTGTTCTCTGCGTCACGTCCGAACGCCTTGACTTCAAAGCCTCTGTCAAGAGCTTCTTTGATAACCTTCTGTGCTACTCTTCCGTTTGCTGCTACTACTGCGATTTTCATGTTAAATTCCTCCTGATAAGTAATATCGTTTGCAAGGAACGGTTCAGTTATCTTGCACTTGTAATATAACACATTACAAGTAACTTGTCAATAGTTTTATTACAACTTTTCAAAAAATCAGCGCGGGTACGTTTTTGCTCCCGCGCGGTTTCGTATATGTATCGTATTGATTTTGTCGGATGTCCGGCTCAGGTTATTGTCCCTTGCGCTTGTTATGCTCGATCTGCTGAGTCATGAAGGCGGTGAACGCCTCCTCGGTACCGAGGGTGAACGCACCCTTCTTGAAAGCATAGATCATCTTCTCGGAGGTGACGACCATGTAGAAGTTGTTGGTGGTGAACAGCTTCTTGATATGCGAGAGCGGTACCTCGAGGGGTTCCTCGCGGGCGGTCGAATCGCTGATCAACACCTCGTCGGTGACGGTCTCGGTGACCGTGATCTCGCCGTGGTTATTCGTCTGCTCGGCATAGCGTTTCTTCGCCGCCTGGATCGCCGTATAGTAGCGAACCAAGAGGAACAGCAGGACGATGGTCGCCATCGCGAATACCGCGAGGTTGGCGTAGAGCAATCCGAAGATCAGGCAGACAGCGAGGTTAACAACCAGCACGACAACCAGCGCGATCAGACAAAACAGCGAGCCGGGCGAGGTGATGTGGATATACTTATACAGTTCCTTTTCTACATCGAAGGTGCGGGGGAACCGATTGATGAATTTAGGAGCCATTTCATATCATCCTTTTATTATGTTTGATTGATTGTACCATATTTATGCGCAGGACTCATCCTGTTTTTTCACACAGCTCTTAGAGCGGGAACGCGACCGCATCGCGGTAGAGCTTCTGCAAAACAGCGATAAAGGCGGAAACGCTCTCGCGGGCATCCGACTTGTGGGAACAAAGGACGCAGGAAAAGCGCTCGGAGCAGTCGAAGGGAATCCACGCGAACTGGCCGCTGTGATCGTTCAGAAAGCCCGGCGCAAGGCAAATTCCGCGACCGGCGGCGATATTCGTCAGGGTCGTGTCGTGATCGGCGCTGTTGAAATAGTCGATCCTGCCCGAGGAGATCAGTCGGTGCTGTACCGCTTTCAGTGCGGCAGGCGAGCCGCCGCCGACCATCAGCGTTCTGCCGTAGAGGTCGCTTTCGGTGATCAGGTTCTTGTCGGCGAGAGGATCGTCGCGCGAGGCGATCAGGTAGACGCGGCTCTCGAACAGATTATGCACGACGGCGTCCGACAGCTGACGCGTCTGCTCACGGAGCGAAAACAGGATATCCGCGTCGCCCCTGAGGAAGCTGTCCATGCCGTTTTCGTACTGAAACCTCGGCACGATGCGAACCTCGGGCATCTGCTCGGAAAAGCTGCGTATCGCCTCGGGGAGAAAGTATATCGCCTGTCGCACCATCAGGGAGACGGATATCGAGTCACGGTACTTTGCGCTGAAATTCTGACCCTGCTCGACGGCGCGCTTCAGATCCTCGCGCATACCGGACAGGAAGCTCACGAACTGCGCTCCCGCAGGGGTCAGCGCTGCGCCCTTTCCGCTGCGCTCAAACAGCTTGAAGCCGATCTCCTCCTCGAGAAGCTTGATCTGGTAGGAAAAGGTCGGCTGGCTGACGAACTGATTCTCAGCCGCGCGGCTGAAATTCAGTGTGCGCGCCAGCTCGATGCAGTAGTCGATCTGTTTTGTCGTCATGATCATCGCCTCTGTTATTAAAAATCTAAATTGATTATACAACATTTCAATTGGACTTTGCAATAGCTATCAGGTATAATAAAGGCAGAAAATGAAACGGAGGTCATGAATATGGCTAAAACACTGATCGCTTTCTTCTCCCGCGCGGACGAAAACTACTTCGGCGGTGCGATGCGCTATGTCAAGGTCGGCAACACCGAGATCGTCTGTGACATCATCAAGGAGCTGATCCCCGCGGACTCCTTCAAGATCGAGATGGCTCACCCCTACTCCCCCGTCTACATGACCTGTATCGACGAGGCAAAGAAGGACCTGCGCGCAAAGGCAAGACCGGAGCTTGTCACGACGCCCGATTCCATCGACGGATACGACACCGTAATCCTCGCCTACCCCAACTACTGGGGAACGATGCCGATGGCGGTATTCACCTTTCTCGAGGCGTTCGACTTTACCGGCAAGACGATCCTGCCGATCTGCACCAACGAGGGCAGCGGCATGGGAAGCAGCGAGCGCGATATCAAGCGCGCCTGTCCGGGAGCAGACGTCAAGGGAGGGCTTCCGATCACCGGCAGTAATGCATCCGGCTCGAAGGGCAGCTTACAGCGTTGGCTGTCGGCGAACGGCATACTGTAAGAGGCAGCGTCATGGAATACGAAAAGGGCTATGTTTATGACCTGATGGATCGCGGCGGTCCGACCGATAACCGCGAACCGTACTTCAAAGAAGCCGTCGACGAGATGATGCGAGCAAGGGTTCTCTGTGCCAAAGCGAACGCCGCGATGCCGGATGATCCGGGCTATGTCACCTATCTGGAAGAGCTGTTTCACAGAGATCTCAGCGACGTCCGCATCCTCACGCCGTTCATCTGTGATTTCGGCAACCGCGTCAAATTCGGCAAGGGCGTTTTCATCAACCACTCGGCGATCCTTTCCTCGTCGGGCGGGATCGAATTTGAGGACGGCGTGATGACTGCGCCGGGGCTGAGGATCGCGACGATCAACCACGATATGAACAACCGTCACACGATCTACACCTACGGCAAGGTGCTGATCAAAAAGAACGCATGGATCGGCATGAACGCCACCATCTGTCCCGGTGTGACGATCGGCGAATATGCCGTCGTCGCGGCTGGCGCGGTCGTGACAAAGGACGTCCCCGACTATGCGGTTGTCGGCGGCGTACCCGCGAAGGTCATCCGTTACCTCGATCTGAATGAACAGAGGGAATGATCATGGACGATAAAGAAAGGATCCGCGATTTATACCGCCGGTACTGGGAGTGTATGATCGGCAAGGACACCGAAGGTCTGCGAAAAATGATGGCGGACGACTATGTCCTGATGCACATGACCGGCGTGCGGCAATCAAAGGAAGTGTTCCTCGAGGGACTGGTCGACGGCACGTTCAACTACTACAGCGCCGAGCATGACAGCATCGAGGTGAACGTTGAGGGAAATACGGCAAAGATGATCGGCAAAAGCCGCGTCGCGGCGGCGGTCTACGGCGGCAGAAGGAGTCTCTGGCGGCTGCGCGGCGACTTCACCCTGAGAAAAGAAAACGGCGCTTGGCTGCTCACAAGTTCCCGCGCGTCGACATATTAATACTTACCGACAACAAAGATATGCGGAGTTTTTCGCAATAGAAGATTTATAATGAATATTAGTACAAGGAGGATCAACATGGAATATATCACTTTGAACAATGGCTTAACATGCCCCGTAGTCGGCATCGGCACCTTTATGCTCAGCCCCGAAGCGGCTCAGAACAGTGTGCGCGAGGCGCTCAGGATGGGCTACTCGCTGGTCGACACCGCGAACGCCTATGTCAATGAGCGCGCCGTCGGCAGAGGTATCAAAGAAAGCGGGCTGAACAGAGAGGACGTCTTTCTCTCCACAAAGCTCTGGCCGAGCGAGTATGAGAACAAGAACGCAGTGGATGAAACGCTCGAGCGTCTCGGCGTGGACTATGTCGACCTGCTCTACATCCACCAGCCCGCGGGCAACTGGCTTGCAGGCTACCGTCAGCTCGAGAAAGCCTATAAAGAGGGCAAGGCGAAGTCGATCGGTATCTCGAACTTTGAGGGCGAATTCATCGACAAGCTGCAGCACATGTGGGAGATCGCGCCCCAGTTCATCCAGGTCGAGGCGCATCCGTATTTCACCCAGAAAGAGCTGCGCAAGACCCTCGATCAATACGGCATCAAGCTCATGTCGTGGTATCCGCTCGGTCACGGCGACAAGAGCCTGATGGAGGAGGATGTCTTCGTACAGCTCGGCAAGAAATACGGCAAGTCGCCCGCTCAGGTTATCCTAAGATGGCACACGCAGATGGGTTTCGTTGTCATCCCCGGCAGCAAGAACATCGATCACATCAGGGATAACCTCGACATCCTCGACTTCACCCTGACCGATGACGAGATGAACGAGATCTCGAAGCTCGATAAGGATGCGCGCTACTATCACCGCACCGACGAACAGCTCAGAGGCTTCGCCGCATGGCGTCCCTCATTCGAAGCAAAATAAGTAGCAATAAAAAACAGCCTGACGATGCAACAAGTCGTCAGGCTTTTCTTTTGTCAGGATTATTATACTGTTATGTAGTGACCGTTTGTCAATAGGCAAAAGTCACAAAAGTAAAAAGGCAGAGGGCGCGTGACAGGAGCCGGTAACAGAAGAATCGGAATTGGCCGGTCTGTTATACGTGGATTGGATACCGCGAGGCTAAT
>JAFSRK010000103.1 GCA_017446165.1 Ruminococcus sp. | reverse complement strand
GAGGTCATCGCGATCGCATAGTCGCCGAGCGCCGCCTCCAACTCGATGTGATACTCACGGCGCAGCGTGTCCATCAGCTCCCTGCCGCTCATACAGCCGCGGCAGTCGATGCACAGCTTGCCGATATCGAAGCCGAAAACCCTATCGGACCGGGAAAGATCATTCATCAGGCGCAGATGCCGCAGCGGCTCAGCGGCTTGATAAAACGCGGCGAGCCGTTTTGCATAGTCCTCAAAGGCGCTTTCGCTGTGTTCGAGATAATCAAGACAGCGACCGATGGACGCGAGCAGGACATAGGACGGACTGCTGGTCTCGAAAACAGACAGCTGTCGTTTGAATTCTTTTTGTAGCTCCTCGTCGTTCGTCAACAGCAGCGCCGTCTGGGTCAATGAGGGGAGCGTTTTGTGCAGGCTGGTCACAGCTACGTCAGCGCCGCACCGGACGGCGTTGTCGGGGAACCTGTCCGAAAACGGAAAATGCGCTCCGTGCGCCTCGTCGACGAACAGCCGCGCGCCGCAGCGGTGACAGACATCGGCGATGCCCGCGATATCCGACACAACGCCCTCATAGGTGGGCGAGGTGACGACGACCAGCGAGATATCGGGATGCTCCTTGAGGCTTTCTTCGATCGCCTCGGGGGATACCGAGCCGAAGACGCCGGGATCGTCGATGATGTCCGGCATCACATATTCCGTGTCAAGTCGGCACAGCTCGGCGGCGTGATAGACCGCCATGTGACAGTTGCGGGCGATCAGCACCCGATCGCCGTCATGCGTCATCGCGCGAATTGCCGCGAGGATTCCGACGGTCGAACCGTTGACCAGCGCGAAGGCAAAGCGCGCGCCGAACAGCCGAGCCGCCTTTTTCTGCAGCTCTCTCAGACAGCCGACAGGCTCGTGCAGGTTGTCAAAGCCGTCGATCTCCGTGATGTCGATGTCATAGGGCAGACCGCCCTCGACCTGCCGCTTGTGACCGGGCATGTGGAACGGATACGCGTCGCTTTTTGCATACGTTTTCAGTTTATCATACAGCATCCTCAGCGCCTCGCGTTCGAGAGCATCAGCTTGATGCGGTTCTCCTGATTGATGGCGGTCGCGCCGGGATCGTAGTCGATCGCGACGATATTCACGCCGGGATTCTTTTCCTTAATGGGCTTCATCATGCCCTTGCCCGCGATGTGGTTCGGCAGACATCCGAACGGCTGGGTGCAGATGATGTTGTTCACGCCCTCGCCCGCGAGCTCGAGCATCTCGGCGGTGAGCAGCCAGCCCTCGCCCATCTTAGTGCCGATGCCGATGTAGCCATAGACACGCCGGCGCGTTTCGTCAAAGTCCGCCATCGGCATGAAGCAGGGATAGTTCTCCTGCATCATCGTGCGGATATACCGCTGTTTTTTCAGCAGGTAGTTGTAGAGGAACTTCGAGCCGAACGCCTTGAGTCCGCGGATATGGTAGAGGTCATAGTCGACGATGCCGTTGTATACGCAGTACAGGCAGAAGTCGATGAAGCCCGGCACGACAGGCTCGACGCCCTCTTTCAGCAGAAAGCTCTCGAGGTTGTTGTTGCCGAGCGGCGAGAACTTGACATAGATCTCGCCGACGATGCCGACCTTGACCTTGTCGCGCTGTTTGTCGCCGAGGATCGCCGCGAAGTCGTCCGCGATCAGGCGGTAGTTTTTCTTGACGTGCTTATAGCGCATGTTGCGCGGATCACGGTTTTCTTCGAGCAGACGCTCCGTCCATCGCCTGACGAGCGCGTCGGTCTCGCCGGGGGTCTCCTCATAGGGGCGGCACTGGTTCGCCATCAGCATCATCAGATCGCCGTAGAACGCACAGTACATCATCTTGTACAGCATCGGCGGGGTGAGCTTGAAGCCCGGGTGATCCTCCATGCCGCCGAGGTTCAGCGAGATGACGGGGATGTGGCCGTAGCCGGCTTTTTTCAGCGCCTTGCGCAGGAGATAGATGTAGTTCGAGGCTCTGCAACCGCCGCCCGTCTGGGTGATCAGCAGGGCGAGCTTATCCTTGTCGTAGCGCCCCGAATTGATCGCGTTGATCAGCTGACCGATGACCAGCAGCGCGGGATAGCAGGTGTCGTTGTGGACATATTTGAGTCCCGATTCCTTGATATCGCCGTCGGTCGCCTCGAGGAATTCGATCTTGTAGCCGTAGCTGACCAGAACATTCGAGATCAGCTTGAAGTGGATGGGCAGCATCGTGGGGACGAGGATGGTGTAATCGCGCTTCATTTCCTTGGTGAATTTGGTGTATTCGGATTTTCCTGTCATCATCTGCCCCTTTCTTCCAGAGCGCCGATCAGACTGCGCAGACGGATGCGCACGGCGCCGAGGTTGGTGATCTCGTCGATTTTTATCTGGGTATAGAGCTTGTCGTGACGCTCAAGGATCGCGCGTACCTCGTCGGTGGTGACCGCGTCCACGCCGCATCCGAACGATACCAGCTGAACAAGCTCTGTGTCGTCATGCTCGGACGCATACTGCGCGGCGGCATACATGCGCGAGTGGTAGGTCCACTGGTTGAGTACCGACAGCATCGGCGGCTCGACGTCCTCGGTGATGCTGTCCTCGCTGACGACGACAAAGTCGAGCGAGGTCGCGAGCTTGTCGATCCCGTGACAGATCTCGGGGTCGATGTGATAGGGTCGACCCGCGAGGATCATGATGCGCTTGTTATGGCTGCGCGCGAACTCTACGGCGCGCTTGCCCTCGGCGTAAACGCGCTGCATGTGGCTGTGATAGGTCGCCATGCCCTGCTTGACCGCCTTTTTGACGGCAGAGAGCGAGACCCCCTCAAAGTGCGCTGACAGGCACTGATACAGCCCTCTCGCCAGCTCCTTTTCGGAGTTGATGTTGAGGTAGGGGTAGAGGAACTTGGTGCGCTCGAGCGAGTCCATGTTGCCCGCGAGCAGCTCGGGATAATAGGCGACGACGGGACAGTTATAGTGGTTGTCGCCCTTGTTTTCGTTGATATTGTAGGTCAGACACGGATAGAACACCGCGTCGACGCTCTGATCAAGCAGGGCCTCGATGTGACCGTGCATGAGCTTTGCGGGATAGCAGGCGGTGTCGGAGGGGATAGAGAACTGACCTTTCTGATAGAGCTTTCTTGTCGAGAAGCCCGAGCAGACGACCTCAAAGCCCAGCTGTGTGAACACCGTGTGCCACAGCGGGTACAGCTCATACATACCGAGCGCCAGCGGCAGACCGATTTTCAGCCTCCCTTTTCTAAGGGAGGCGCCCCGCAGGGGCGGAGGGTTGTCGGTTTTGTCGTCTGATGACGAATAGCCCTCGATCAGCTTGCGTTTGAATTCATAGAGGTTCGGGAGCTTTTCATCGTCGCGAAGGTGTATCCCCGCGCCTTTCTCGCACTGGTTGCCCGATATCAGCCTGTCCTTGCCGTTGAAGATGTTCACGGTCAGGCGGCAGTTGTTGGTACAGCCCTTGCATACCGCCGAGCGGCTCTCATGTACAAGGCTCTTGACCTCCTCGGGATCCAGTATGTCGGAGATTTCTTTTTTATGCTCGCGGGCGAAGAGAGCCGCGCCGAACGCGCCCATGAGTCCCGCGATGTTCGGACGGACGACGTGACGTCCGATCTCATTTTCAAAGCAGCGCAGCACCGCGTCGTTCATGAAGGTGCCGCCCTGGACGACGATCCGCTGACCCAGCTCGTCGGGCGAGGTCGCGCGGATGACCTTATAGATCGCGTTCTTGACGACCGAGAGCGACAGTCCCGCCGAGATATCCTGTACCGAAGCGCCGTCCTTCTGCGCCTGCTTGACGGAGGAGTTCATGAAGACCGTGCATCGGGTGCCGAGGTCGACCGGCGCGTGAGAGGTCAGACCCTCGCGCGCGAACTCCTCGACCGTGTAGCCCATGCTCTTGGCAAACGTTTCGATGAACGAACCGCAGCCCGAGGAACAAGCCTCGTTGAGCATGATGGAGTCGATGGAGTTGTTGCGGATCTTGAAGCATTTGATATCCTGACCGCCGATGTCGAGAATGAAGTCGACGTCCTTGTCAAAGAACTTCGCGGCGGTATAGTGCGCCATCGTCTCGACCAGACCATAGTCGATGTGGAAGGCTTTTTTGATCAGCTCCTCGCCGTAGCCCGTGACCGCACAGCCGCGGATGGTGAGGTTTTTGCCGAACAGCTCATATATCTTCATCAGCTGTTCCTTGACGATGGAAACGGGATTGCCCTTGTTGGAGCTGTAGTAGGTGTAGATGATGTCACAGCCATCGGACATGACGACGAGCTTTGTGGTGGTGGAGCCGCAGTCGATGCCGATATACGCGTCGCCCTTGTAGTCGCCTTGAAACTCTGTCTGAACATTATTCTCGGCGTGGCGGGTGACGAACGCCTGATAGTCGTTTCTGTCCTTGAAGAGAGGCGGCAGCGTCGACACCGTCTCGCGGTGTCTGGTGGAGCGGCGGAGCTTTTCGGTGAGCTGTTCATAGTCGAGCTTGCGGCTGTCCGAGGAGTACAGCGCCGCGCCGATCGCGACGGCATAGAGTCCGTAGTCGGGAAAGACGGCGTGAGCCTGATCGAGCCTCAGCGTCTCGACAAAGCGCTCTCTGAGTCCCTTGCAGTAGTAGAGCGGGCCGCCGAGGAACATGACCTTGCCGTCGATGCGGCGTCCCTGTGCCAGCCCCGCGACGGTCTGGTTGACGACCGCCTGATAGATCGAGGCGGCGATGTCCGCCTTGGTCGCGCCCTGATTGATCAGCGGCTGGATATCGG
>JAFSRK010000102.1 GCA_017446165.1 Ruminococcus sp. | reverse complement strand
GTCCTTCGGCGGCTGGATACAGGAGGTCTGTACCGCCGTATAACCTGCCGCTTTGATATCGTCAAGATTTGCTTTGATCGTATTGTACGACCAACACATACAGTGAAGCATGCTGCCTCCCTCAACAGAAGTGGAAGGCTGAGCATACTGGGACGCGCCGGATACGGGAGTATTCACCGCGGTCACGGCGAATACCGCCACAACGAGCGTCAAAACCAGAATCAAACTGAATATCTTTTTCATAAGACACCTCCGGAAATCTTTACTTTATTATTATAGCGCGACAAGCGGTAATCGGCAAGAAAAGCGGAGAATTATAATTGCACAAAGATACAGTCTGAATAATAGACAACTTGACGAAAACCAAACATAGATAGACAATTTGAGGGATTGCCACAGCTCATTTGGGGCTTCACAATGACATCACAAAAGCGAAATGACAGAAAGAACGCCGACTGGACTAAAGTACAGACGGCGTTCTTGTATTCAGTTTAGTTTTTCGTAGTAGGCGGCAATTTTCCTGAGCTTGTGAGTTGCTGCTTTGATGTGTCGTGACACCGTGGACTTGGACAGATTCAGCGAGCGGGCTATCTCTGTCATCTTCATACCTTCCAAATAATGCATCGTGATACAGCTTCTCTGGCGCTCGGTAAGCTCATGCTTTATCGCTCGCGACAAGACACGCTTCATCCGCGCGCGCTCGGGTCGATTGTCCGATCCTTTGTTATACAGATGATAGGAGATGAGAAGCTCATTCCTGTCATCCAGATAGACGCGCTCATGCCTCACGTACGGATCCTCCCGCCCGCATGGCAAGCGTATCGCCGATCTCAAGCAGCTCACGGTAGATACTGCGGTACTGCTTGATGCTGTCGATGATCCGCTTTCGCTCATCGGCTGTCAGCGGACCTTTCTCTTTCAATAACTGCTTCTTTCTCTCAAGTACACTCTTTACGCGGCGAGCATTCAGATAATACTCTTCCGCCCATTCGACATAATTCATTTGAATTCCTTTCGCTTGCATGCATCGCTCCGCCGAAGCGGTTTCAATAATTCTGATATTCAACGGACATGGGGCTATCCTCGGCGCATCCGGTCAGGAATAGAATGGAGATCATCCTGAGAATCATCCGGTTGAACCGTTACTTATATTATACAGGATATTTGAGTAAATTTCAAGAGATTTTAGAAAATTTGTTCGATATTTTTTAAAAAATAAAAACAGCCTGCAAACAAAATCAATTGTCTGAGGCTGTAATTTCCGTGGGATCGGACAGCTTATTCTTCGGCTTTCTGGGCGAGATCTCGGCGATACGTTTGATCACCTTGACCGAGTCAAAGCACTTTTTGAAGGTGATACGACCCTCGAACTCGCGCCTGCAGCGAAAACAGTGGAAGCGTGCGCGGAAAGTTTTGTTCTTGACACGCCACTTCGATTTTCTCAGCGCCTTTCTTCCGCATTTGTCACAGTTGAAAAACATCTGCTTGCGGTCGACTTCCGGATCGCGAATATCGTGGATGTTATAATTTTTGAAAGTGATCTTTCGGTAAAAGGTCTCGTCACAGTTGTCGACATGCTTTTCGTAAAGCTCGGGATCAAACAGTTTTTGGAAGCAGAGGGATGTCAGCTCGGCATCCGTCAATGCGCGATGGAGGTTGCCGTCCTCGTAGCCGATACCGAGTTGCGCGGCACAGGCGGAAAGTCCCATCTGGCGTGAACGATCATGATAATCGAGCGCGTCTTCACAGTAGGACTGGAGATTGCAGTAGGCTCTCAGGAAGGGCAGCTCGTCCCCACCGTAGTAGTAACGGTAGTTCTCCATCAGGACCAGAACATCGCTGGTGCCCCAGCTGAGAAGCGTACCGTCTCCGAGAAAGGTTTTGAAATCCTCCAGCACCTCGGTGAAGCCGCTGTGACTCGCTTTGAGCTCATTCATATTGATATGGGTCAGCTTGGACACATGGCTGTTGAGCTTCTTGGAAATCTTCGGCGTCACCAATACCGAAAAATTATCGACCATATTCAGTTGTTCATCCAATTTTACAGCGCCGAACTCGATGATCTCATTGAAGAATCGGTGATTCTCCTTGCAGTAGGCGCCGTTGAATTCAAGATCCAGTACGATGTAGGTCATATGTTGATGAAAATACTGCTTTCTGAAAATTTGGTATCTCGTTGCACTCGATCAATCATACAATCCCTCAGTCAGCTGAGCTGACAGCTCCCTTTACCAAAGGGAGCCTTAATTACTTATTGCGGAATTGATGCTTCATGCGCAGTTCCTTGCTGAGGATCTCCTTGCGCATGCGTATATTCTCGGGAGTGATCTCGACCAGCTCGTCGTCGGCGATGAATTCGAGGCACTGCTCGAGAGACAGGACGCTGGGCGGAGTGAGCTTCAAGGCGTCGTCGGAGCCGGATGCACGGGTGTTGGTGATGTGCTTCTTCTTGCAGACGTTGACGGTGATATCCTCATTCTTCGGACACGCGCCGACGATCATGCCTTCATAGACAGGCACGCCGGGTCCGACAAAGAGTCTGCCGCGTTCCTGAGCCGCATAAAGTCCGTAGGTGACGGTCTCGCCGGTCTCGAAGGCGATCAGCGAACCCTGATGGCGGGTGACGATCTCGCCCTTGAACGGTTCATAGGAATCAAAAACGTGGTTCATAATGCCGTTTCCGTTGGTATCGGTGAGGAACTCGGGACGATAGCCCATCAGTCCGCGGGACGGGATGCGGAACTCGATGTGGGTCGAGCCGCCGTCGCGCGTACCCATATTGATAAGCTCCGCCTTGCGGGAGCCGAGCTTCTCCATAACCGCGCCGACATAGTTCTCGGGAACCTCGACGATCAGATACTCGATCGGTTCGTGAAGTACGCCGTCGATCATCTTGGTGATGACCTGAGGGCGGCTGACCTGGAATTCATAGCCCTCGCGGCGCATGGTCTCGATCAGGATGGAAAGGTGCAGCTCACCGCGTCCGGATACCTTGAAGGTGTCGGCGGAATCGGTCTCCTCAACACGCAGAGCGACGTTGGTCTCGACCTCTTTGAACAGACGGTCGCGGATATTGCGCGAGGTGACATACTTGCCCTCTCTGCCCGCGAACGGAGAATTGTTGACGATGAAGTTCATTGAAACCGTCGGCTCGTCGATCTTGACGAACGGCAGCGGTTCGATATGGTCGGTGTCACAGATGGTTTCGCCGATGTTGATATCTGCGATACCGGACAGGCAGACAAGATCGCCCATCTCGGCGTTGTCGCACTCGACGCGCTTGAGTCCCTCGAACTCGTAGAGCTTTGAGATGCGGACGTTGGTGGTGGTGCCGTCCTGATGGCACAGCACGGCGGTCTGACCGGTTTTGATCCTGCCGCGTTCGACGCGACCGATGCCAATGCGACCGACATACTCGTCATATTCGATATTGGACACGAGAAGCTGCAAGGGAGCGTCGACCTCGCCGTCAGGGGCGGGAATCTCGCTGATGATCGACTCGAACAGCGGTTTCATATCGGGTTCCATGTTGTGATAGTCAAGGGACGAAACGCCCTCGCGAGCGGATGCGTAGACAACGGGGAATTCAAGCTGATCCTCGTCGGCGCCCAGCTCGATGAAAAGATCAAGAACCTCGTCGATGACCTCCTCGGGACGCGCACCCTCGCGGTCGATCTTATTGACGACGACAAGCGGCTTTTTGCCCAGTCCCAGAGCCTTTTTCAGTACGAATCTGGTCTGAGGCATACAGCCCTCAAATGCGTCGACAAGCAGCAGCACGCCGTCGACCATCATCAGGATACGCTCGACCTCGCCGCCGAAATCGGCATGTCCGGGAGTATCGACGATGTTGATCTTGGTGTCCTTGTAGACGACGGAGGTGTTCTTCGATAATATTGTGATGCCGCGCTCACGCTCGAGATCGTTCGAGTCCATGACGCGTTCGTTGACGACCTCGTTCGAGCGGAAGATGCCCGATTGACGAAGCAGCTGATCGACCAGCGTGGTCTTTCCGTGGTCAACGTGCGCAATGATCGCGATGTTGCGCAGATTCTCTCTTTTAGCCATAATAATCACCTTATTCATATACCTTAATAATACCAAATGAATTATACCACGAATGTTACCTGAATACTATGTTCATTTTCACTGAAAAAAATGTCTGTTATACACGGATTATTGAAGTTTTCCGTCAGGGATATTTCAAATTAAATCTTTACTTTACGGCGTTAAAGTAGTATAATAATTTGAGAATATTTTATCGAAAAACCGTTTCTCGATTCGAGGAAAGGTAAAGCTCCGGCGGGGTTCGGGTCGCAACCCTTTCTCTGCCTTTCACGATAGACAGACTATTTTTGGAGGTACAATATGGGACTTACTATTGCTGAAAAAATCATCAAGAATCATCTTGTCACCGGCGAGATGGTAAAGGGTACCGACATCGGTATCCGCATTGACCAGACACTGACTCAGGACGCCACCGGAACGATGGCGTATCTGGAGTTTGAAACGATGGGCATCGACCGCGTTCGTACCGAGCGCTCGGTCGCCTATATCGACCACAACACCCTGCAAACGGGCTTTGAGAACGCCGACGATCACCGCTTCATCCAGACAGTATGCAAAAAGCACGGCATTTGGTTCTCGCGTCCGGGCAACGGCATCTGTCATCAGGTTCATCTCGAACGATTCGGTATCCCAGGAAAGACACTGATCGGCTCCGACTCTCACACCCCCACCGGCGGCGGCATCGGCATGCTCGCGATCGGCGCGGGCGGTCTTGACGTAGCGGTCGCGATGGGCGGCGGCGAATACTACATCACCATGCCGAAGATCGTCAAGGTCGAGCTGCAGGGTGAGCTGCAGGAGAATGTCAGCGCGAAGGACATCATCCTTGAGGTACTGCGCAGAATGTCCGTCAAGGGCGGCGTCGGCAAGATCATTGAATATGCCGGTGAGGGTATCAAGACGCTGAGCGTACCCCAGAGAGCGACGATTACCAACATGGGCGCCGAGCTGGGCGCGACCACCTCGGTATTCCCGTCCGATGAAAATACACTCGAATTTCTCAAGGCTCAGGGTCGTGAAGCGGATTACATCGAGCTGAAAGCGGATGACGACGCGGAGTATGACGAGCATATCGTCATTGATCTGAGCGCGCTCGAACCGCTTGCCGCTTGTCCCCACTCCCCCGACGCTGTCAAAACAGTAGCGGAGCTTGAGGGCATGGTCATCAACCAGGTTTGTATCGGCTCCTGCACCAACTCGAGCTATGCCGACCTCATGAAGGTCGCACACATCTTAAAGGGCAAGACCGTCGCTGACGGCGTATCGCTTGCGATCGCTCCCGGTTCGAAGCAGGTTCTGAATATGCTCGCTCAGAACGGCGCGCTCGCCGATATCATCGCATCCGGCGCGAGGATTCTCGAGTCCGCGTGCGGTCCTTGTATCGGCATGGGACAGTCGCCGAACTCCAAGGGCGTTTCGCTGAGAACCTTCAACCGCAACTTCCTCGGCAGAAGCGGAACCAAGGACGCCGATATCTATCTGGTATCTCCCGAAGTGGCGGCAGTATCGGCGCTCACCGGCGTGATGACCGATCCGAGAAAGTATGCCGATGGCTACAAGGTCGAAATGCCCGAGCATTTCCTGATCAACGATAACATGATCATCGAGCCTGCTTCCGTCGACGAGATGGACAAGATCGAGGTCCTGAGAGGTCCGAACATCAAGGAATTCCCCAAGACCACCGCGATGACGGAGAGCATCGAAGCGACCTGCTCACTCAAGGTCGAGGACAACATCACCACCGACCACATCATGCCCGCAGGCGCTAAGATCCTGCCCCTGCGTTCCAATATCCCCGCGATCTCCGAATACTGCTTCACCGTATGTGATACCGAGTTCCCGAAGCGCGCCAAGATGCTCGGCTCGTCGATCATCGTCGGCGGCGCTAACTACGGTCAGGGTTCCTCCAGAGAGCATGCGGCTCTCGCTCCCCTGTACCTCGGCGTCAAGGCGGTACTCGTCAAGAGCTTCGCGCGTATCCACAGGGCGAACCTGATCAATGCGGGTATCCTGCCGCTTGAATTCGAGAACGAGAACGACTACGCAAACATCGCTCTCGGCGACAACCTCGCCATCGAAAAGGTTCGCGACCAGATCGCGGCAGGCGACACCATCGTGATCAGAAACATCACCAAGAGCACTACCATCAACACTAAGTGCAGTCTGACAGAGCGCCAGAAGGCGATCATCCTCGCGGGCGGTCTGCTCAATTACACGATTTCAAAATAAGGAGTACCGCTATGGCAAAGATTCAAATGACTACGCCGCTCGTCGAGATGGACGGCGACGAAATGACAAGAGTGATCTGGAAGATGCTCAAGGACAAGCTGATCCTGCCCTTCGTTGACCTCAAATCCGAGTACTATGACTTAGGTCTTGAGAAGCGCAACGAAACCGACGATCAGATCACCATCGACTCGGCGGAGGCTACCAAGAAATACGGCGTAGCGGTCAAATGCGCGACCATCACGCCGAACGCCGCGAGAATGGACGAATACAACCTCAAAGAGGTGTGGAAATCTCCGAACGGCACGATCCGCGCGATCCTCGACGGCACCGTGTTCAGAGCGCCGATTCTTGTCAAAGGTATCACTCCCTACATCCCGACATGGACAAAGCCCATCTGCATCGCCCGTCACGCTTACGGCGACGTATACAAGAACACCGAGATGAAGGTCAAAAAAGGTTGTAAGGCTGAGCTTTGCGTCACCGCTGAGGATGGCAGCGAGGAGCGTTCGACCATCTTTGATTTTACAAAGAGCGACGGTATCATCCAGGGTATCCACAACCTCGAATCCAGTATCTCTTCCTTTGCAAGAGCCTGCTTCAACTATGCGCTCGATCAGAAGCTGGATATCTGGTTTGCTACCAAGGATACCATCAGCAAGACCTATGACCACACCTTCAAGGATATCTTCCAGGAGATCTTTGACAACGAATACAAGGACAAGTTTGAACAGGCCGGCATCACCTATTTCTACACCCTGATCGACGATGCTGTCGCACGCGTTATCCGCTCAAACGGCGGCTATATCTGGGCGTGCAAGAACTATGACGGCGACGTCATGAGCGATATGATCGCGACAGCCTTCGGCTCGCTCGCGATGATGACCTCGGTTCTTGTATCTCCCGACGGTGTGTATGAATACGAGGCGGCTCACGGCACCGTACAGCGCCACTATTACAAGCACTTAAAGGGCGAGGAGACCTCGACCAACTCGGTTGCGACCATCTTTGCGTGGTCCGGCGCGCTGAGAAAGCGCGGTGAGATGGACGGTAATCAAGAACTGGTCGACTTCGCAGGGAAACTCGAAAAAGCGACCATCGACACCATTGAGAGCGGCATCATGACAGGCGACCTCTATCTGCTCAGCACCCTTGAAAACAAAAAGAAGGTCAACACCGAAGAATTCCTCGACGCGATCCACGATAAGCTCGCGGAGATTGCATGATCACGTCAATACTCCTTTGAAACAAGGTGACTACAATGGCTAAAGACATTTCGATACAGGTCATCAAGCGGCTTCCGAGATACTACCGCTTTCTGACGGAGTTGGAGAACTCCGGCGTGGACAAGATCTCATCCACAAAGCTTGCAGAGATCATGAGTTCCACCGCCTCTCAAGTCAGGCAAGATCTGAACTGCTTCGGCGGCTTTGGTCAGCAGGGCTACGGTTATCCTGTCAGCAAGCTGCGCGAAGAAATCGGAAAGATCCTCGGACTGAACAAAAAGCATAAGGCTGTCCTGCTCGGCGCAGGAAACCTCGGCAGAGCGATCGCGACCCACCTGAACTTTGACTCGCTCGGTTTTCAGCTTTCTGCGATCTTTGAGAAGGATCACAGGCTGATCGGCACAATGCTCAGAGGTATCAAGGTCATGCCCGACGACGAGATCGAGGCGTATGTCAAGGACAGCGACGTGGACACTGCGTTTCTGACGCTGCCGAAGGATGCGGTCGAGCCGCTGATTGAAAAGCTCTATCAGCTCGGCATCCGTAACTTCTGGAATTTCAGTCACTTTGATATCGCGCGCAAGTATCCCGACACTGTTGTCGAGAACGTTCACCTCAGCGACAGCCTGATGACGCTTTGCTATCGCATCAACGAGCGTACGGCTGACGAATAAGCCCAATTTCACAACAGCCACAGCGATCGGTTTCGCTATGGCTGTTTTTTACTGTCTTTGTCTTTATTTGACAGTTTGTGTCAGGTACTTGCATTATGCGCCGAGATTCGGTATAATAGGCTCATAATAATGAATGATGGTGATAATTATGTCAAAAATTGCGATCATGACCGATTCCAACAGCGGCATGACTCCCGAGGAGGCTAAGGCGCTCGGCGTGCATATGATCCCGATGCCTTTCTATATAGATGATGAGCTGTTCTTTGAGGGTGTTTCGCTCTCTCAGGAAGAATTCTACGAGAAACTCGAGAACGATCACGAGATCCACACCTCTCAGCCCTCCCCCGCCGACCTGCTGTTCTTGTGGGACGAGTGCCTGAAAGAATATGACAGCGTGGTCTACATCCCGATGTCAAGCGGACTGAGCAGTTCGTGTGAAACCGCACGGATGCTCGCGCTCGACTATAACGGCAAGATCGAAGTCGTCAACAATCAGCGTGTATCCGTCACCCAGAGACAATCCGTTCTGGACGCGCTGGAGCTGGGCAAGGCAGGAAAAACCGCGGAAGAGATCCGCGAGATCTTAGAAAGAGAACGCATGGAGAGCAGTATCTACATCACGGTAGACACCCTGCAATATCTCAAAAAGGGCGGACGCATTACTCCTACCGCCGCCGCGATCGGTACGGTGCTGGGACTCAAGCCCGTACTGCAGATCAACGGAGAGAAGCTTGACGCTTACGCGAAGGTCAGAGGCAAAAAGGCAGCGAAGGAAACCATGCTCAACGCGATGAAAAAGGACTTTGAGGAAAAGTACAAGGGCGTACCCAAGGAAAAGATCCACCTCGCCGCCGCTTACTCGGGCAATCCCGAGGAAGCCGCAGAGTGGAAAGCGGAGGTCGAACAGAACTTCCCCGGTATGGAGGTACACCTCGCTCCCCTATCCCTCAGTGTTTCATGTCACATCGGTAAGGGATCGCTCGCGATCGCCTGCTCAAAGGCAATTGAATATTGATCCGGTCACAAAAACAGGGCTGTCGCTTCTCAGCGGCAGCCCTTTCGTGTTGTTGTCAGATTGATTATTGCGGAGTTTCGGTAGGCGCATCTGTAGGTGCATCGGTCGGAGCATCCGTAGGTGCGTCGGTGGGCGCATCGGTCGGAACTTCCGCGGGAGCATCCGTAGGCGCGTCGGTAGGCGCGTCTGTCGACGGTTCGGTAGGCTTGGGAACAGCCTTGTAGGTGATGCTGACGCCGGTGGAATCAAAGGAACTGATCAGCTTCGCTTTTTCATCGAGTACGCGAACGGTGAAGGTGTACTTGGTACCGTTCTCACAGTTCGGGAAAACATAGGATGTACCGCTGATGACCGCATTGACGCGCGTCCATCCGCCGGTGGTTTTATAATACAGCGCGTAGCCTGCGGCGCCCTTGACGGCGTTCCAATAGACCTTGACGTTGCCGTCGTCATCCAGCTTAGTCGCCTTGATTTTCTCGGGATAGGCATAGAAATTGAAGACGTCGCTACGCTTGTAGTCTGAGGTAAAGTTGCCCTTGGCGTCAACACAGCGGACAGTGAAACGGTAAGCAGACTGATTGACGCAGTCAGAATAGACAAAATAGTTCTTCTTCGTCGTGCCGATCTTCTTCCAGCCGGCATTCACGCCGAATCTGCTGACATAAACATAGTAGCGATTCGCGCCGCTGACGGCGTTCCATGTGAGCTTCACGCTGTTCTTTGCGTTGGTCGGTGTGATCGCGGTGATCACAGGCGCGTCATGCTGGGTCGCGTATGTAACATAATTAGCGGTCAGAGTCTTTGGACTGCAACCGCTGATTACTTCATTATTATTGTTCAGGCAACGCACCGTGAACTGGTAAGTGGTGTGTGCCTGACCTTTTGTATAGTTGAAGGTCGTACCCTTGACAGTGCCGATGATACGCCACTTGGTATCGCTCGCCGCCTTGGCAAAAACACGGTAGTTCTTGACAGTGCTGACGGGTTCCCATGTCAGGGTAACCATATCGACGTCGGCTTCTGCAGAAGTCAGCTGGGGCGCGGAAACCAGATACTTAACTGTAATACCTTCCTTATCATAACCGCTGATCAGCTCGCCGTAGCAATCAAGACATCGAACCGTGAAGGTGTACTCGGCGCCGTACTGCAGATTATCGATGAACTTGAAGTAGGTATCCTCTGTATCGCCGAGGGTCTTCCATCTGGTCTGATCGCCGGCCTTGTAGTAGACGCGGTAGGACTCGGCGTCGTCAACGGGTTTCCAATAAACGGTGATACCCGGTGCGGAGCATTTTGTTGCTTTGAGAACGGGCGCGTCCGCATACAGACCGGTTTTCGCCGTTCCGTTGCCGACGAGGGTATTTCCCGGGACATGCACCTTGTAGGTGAAAATCGCCGCCATCTCAGACTTGGAGTAGTACGCGTTCCAGCGAACGCCGTTGGCGTTGTCCCAGTTCGCGTCGGTGAAATAGTAGCCCTTCGAGGTGACCTTTGTGATAAAAATACTGTGGGATCCGAAGATACGCACGATATCACCGGCACAGATGTCGCCCATCGAATAATCGATCTCGTTGAGGAAGCCGTCGGCATAGTATTTGATACCGAAAACCTCATAGAGCATGATACAGGTGTAGCCGTAGCAGGTCCAAGCCTTAGCCATTCCGTCCTCATAATAAACGCCGGAATAGCCATAAGATGGATAGATCTTTTGCAACTGAGCCAGTCGGCTGGCAAAAGCAGTTTCCGACGGGATAAAGTATCCGGTGTCGGCAACATCGGCAGTCGCCGCTGACTCGGCAGTATCGGAAGACACAGCGTTCACGGAAACCGGAGTTACCATGATCGCGGTCAGTATTAATATGATTGTCAGCAAAAGTGAAAGGTGTCGTCTCAGCATATATTTCCCCTTGTATGGAATTTCTGACATTATCTCTCGTTGATTCTCCCATATTATAACAAAATCAGCTCATAAAAAACAATAGGAAATATGTATAAAGATCAAGTGGGATCAGGCGCGAATTGGTGAGGATGACACAGACTTTTTGAATAGTTTGTAAATTAATGTACAGATGTCAAAAAAACGCCATATCATGCGGGTTTTCTGATAGTCGCGCAAAAGATAAAAGCAGGCGCCGAAGCGTCTGCTTTTGAAGTGAAAAAATTATTTGAACGCGTCTTCGACGAGCTTGACAATGCCGTCAGCCTTGTCACTGATAACAAGATAGATGAAGTTACCGTTGGTCTTGACGGAGCAGCTCTCGAGAACCGCAACAGCCTCGGGTGTGTAGCTCTTGGCGGTGCTGCGCTGAGCATCCAGACGGCTGTTGAGCTGTGTGACGATCTTGTC
>JAFSRK010000101.1 GCA_017446165.1 Ruminococcus sp. | reverse complement strand
TTCTCCCGCGTGACCGCCCCAGCCGTGCATGAGATAAAGGATATTGTATCTCGTATCGGTATCGCTGTCATCGTAGCCGTAGGGCAGATAGACATACGCCTGTTTGGTGACGTCCGCGCCGCTGCCGGCATAATCCTTTGAGGCGTATTCGATCCGCTGAACTGTTCCCTGCTGCTGTGCCGTACTCAAATAGGCTGAGGGAACCGGAGCGGTCATGCCGGTCTGCTCCATCGTGATCGTTTCATCTTCTTGATCCTCCTGATCGTTTTTGATCGGTTCGCCGATCTTGTAAGGTAATTCGAGATCGACTAAGTGACGTTGAATATATGTTGCGTCTGTGATCTCCATATCGCCGCTCCCATCCACATCAGCAGCGTCCTCATGGAATCCTGTAATGGGGATCTGTGCAAGATGTCTTTGAATGACGGTCGCGTCTATGATTGAAATCTCACCGTCACCGTCCGCGTCACCAAGCAGATTTTGCCCTGTTTCGGTATTCTTCTCACTCGCCGCCTCGGTCTGACAGCTGCAAAATGTCAGCATCGTTAAAAGGCAGCAGAGAAAGCAGGATATCGCCTGTAATAATGCTTTCATTCTCTTTCACCTCAATTATACCATTTATATATTATTCTACTTGCCTATGCTCAAATTATATGATAGAATATGGAAAAAGTAAAATACCGATTGTTTATATAAATATAACAAACGGTTATATGGCGGTGAAACCATGATCGAAATCTATTTATTGGAACAGTTAGCTGCGTTCGCGCGGTATGGTACCTTATCCAAAGCTGCGGAGGAGTTACTCATCTCTCAGCCTGCACTTTCACGCTCGATGAAGAAAATCGAGGAGGACTTAGGCGTCAAGCTCTTTATCCGTGAGAACAAGAAGCTCCTGCTCAACGAAACCGGCAAATTAGCGGCACAGCTCGCGCAATCACAGATAGACCAAAACAAGGAGCTTGTCAGTCGTGTGATCGCCTTCGACCGCAGTCTGCACAGCATCCATATCGGCGCGTGCGCACCCCAACCGATGGCAGAGCTAATGCCGATATTACAGGATCATTTCGGCGATATGACCATCTCCTCCGAGCTGGTGTACGGTGAAAAACTCATAAAGGGGTTGAAGTCAGGCGCGTATCATCTGGGGATCCTCCGTGAAGCAATCGATGATAAGGAACTTTTTATCCAGCGCTATATGTCCGAAAGCCTGTTCATCTGCGTACCGGAAGGTCATCGGCTGGCAAAGCGTGAATCCGTGAAGTTTGCCGATCTCAGCGGTGAGCGCTTTCTGCTGTATCAGCACATCGGATTCTGGAAATCCGTTTGTGAGGACTATATGCAGGACACGACGTTTCTAATCCAGCCTGATCGAGATACCTTTGCTGATCTTGTGGCGAACACCGACTATCCCGCCTTTGCTTCCGACAGGATCGTTAGCGGGGACTACCGGATGGAGGGCAGGGTGCTCATCCCCATCGATGAAGAAAAGGCACGGTATACCTTTTATATCGCCTGTCCGATCGAGGATAAGAGAAAATACGCCGCATTCTTCAATTCCGTCAGGAGTGAAGTCATCGGCAGATAAACGAATGTGAAAACTCCGACTCAAGTTTTTGTGAGCCGGAGTTTTCTTTATGATCTCATATACCTTACAGATATTTGTCGAAGAATGGGAGAATATAGTAGAACGCCTCGGTAACAAACGGCGCAAGGTCATATAGGTCGAAGTATCTGCTTCGGAGATGGTTTACATCTTATTTAAAGACTTTTCCGGCTTTCCAAGCGCCGCCGACATTTGCGCCGATCTCTCTGTAACAGAGGGCAACGGTGTCGAACATGATCGGATGAAGCTTATCCAGATCGACCTTATCGTCTGTGAGTACGCTGTCATCCGCCTTCATGCCGACGATCTCAGCGACAACTCTTGTTTCGCCGAATTCCTCCTGCAGCTCGATCACACGGCACTCGATCGCAACCGGAAGCTGATCGATCACCGGGGCGTTGATCTTATCGGATTTGGTCACAGTGAAGCCGCACTTTGCGAGCTTATCAGGTACCTTGTTTGCGGACACGATCCCGACATAATCGCAGGCTTCTACCTGCTCTTTTGTGGCAAAGCTGACGGTGAACTCTTTGTTCGCTTTGATATTATCGGTGGTTCTGTGGGAAGAAAGGCTGATGGAAATCTGATTTCCTCCGATCTGACCACCCCAAGCGGCATTCATCGCATCGGCGTTACCGCTTTCGTCGTAGGTCGCGATAATCAATACCGGATGCGGCGTGATAAATCCTTTGTCAAAACTCTGTTTCATAATAAACCTCCATTTATTTGATATGATAATTTAATGATTGCCAAACAGCCAGCCCATGATCGCTTCATCATGAGCGAACGCCATGCCGCCTATGTGCTGATCGGTGTAGCCGCGCTCGGTATAGTATGATTGATCTTTGACGTCGAGGATGAGGATCTCGTCGATCTCATCCTTGCTCAGTCCCTGTTCCTCATAGATCGCGTATAACTCGTTATATGCCTTGATAAGCGACTCAGAGCCATAGTAACTGTCGCTCTCGCCGGTCGCCATATATACAGGCTTCTTTGCATCGGCAAGCACCTGCAGATCACCGTCCCACTGAGAGCTCGTGATCAGGTAGGCGGTGAATAACTCCGGGCGCATTCCCATCACAAGCGAGCCTGTCTCTCCGCCGCCGGAATAGCCGTGCAGATAGACCTCGCTTTTGTCGATGTTATAGTGAGATAGGAAATATTCGGTCAGGGCGATTGCGTCCTTCGCGCTCTGCTCACCCCAGTCGTTGAGCTGTGTCGAGAGGACGATCATCTCATCGTTGTAACTGATCGCTTCCGTGCCGAAGTCCTCCGCCATATTCGCGCCGACGCCTTGGAAATACAGCCCCTCCCAACCGGGAAGTGTTATGAACAGCGCATAGGGTTTTGTACCGTCATAGCTGTCAGGAACGTAACTGCTGAAATGGATATCGCCGTCGTCAAAGTGGTACACATTGTCGTTGATAAAGCCGCGCTGTGATTCTGTTCCGACGGTGATCTTTTCATTTGGGTCCACAATCGATTTCACCTCAGTTTCAGCAACACTCGCTTTGATAGATTCCGTTTCTGTTGTTGTCGGCATATTATCCTGTGTTGTACTGCAAGCGGACAGTGTCACCATAAGCGCGCATAGCACTGCGATCAACGAATGGTAGATAATCTTCATCGAATCAATAGCCGAGACCGCTCAGCCAGCTTTCGACCTCGCTGTCGACGGTCGCCTTGTCTGTGCCGCCGGTGACATTGTAGCCATCCATAACAGTCGCGTTCGGCTCCAGATCACGGATGTCGTCATAAGTGCCGCCGTCGCGGGAACCGGCGTGGGTGTTGAACGGGATGATAGTCTTACCCGAGAAGTCATAGGTCTCGAAGAAAGTGTCCATCACCATTGGCATCTCATACCACCAGATGGGGTAGCCAATGAAGATGGTGTCGTATTCTGTGGGATCGACAGAAAGGGTGAACGCGGGGCGGTCGCCGTTGTCGCGCTCGTTCTTCGCCTGATCCGCTACCTCGTTATAGCCGGTGGGATAATCCTCGGCAGGAATGATGGGCGCGATCTCGCCGCCGACGGTATCGTGGATTTTCTGCGCGATCAACTCGGTCGCGGAAACGCCGTCGATCATCGGGGTAGCAGACGAAACAGTATCGACATCGCTGTAGTTGTTCGCGCTGAAATAGACGACGAGAACCTTCTCGCCGTTCTCAGGGGCAGAGGTGTCAACCTGCTGTGCCGTTTCGGTATCGTTCCGCGGTGCGGCAGTAGTTTCAACGGCTTTCGTTTCTTCCGCTTTCTCGGTAGGCGTACTCTCCGATGCGCCGCAAGCCACAAGCGAGAGAACTATCAGTATGGAAAGCAGGATTGCAATGATCTTTTTCATGGGATTATCCTCCGATTCATTTATTGCTGATTATATTATAAATGCTGGTTTACCGTTTGTAAAATACTTATTATTTATGAAAATATAACTATCAGTTATATGAATATAAGCAAACGGCAGTTTACATCCGACCATGAGTGTACTATAATAGTGCTGTAAGGGGGATTTGTTATGAACAGACCGAGAGTCGTTTGTCATATATTAAGCTCTTTGGACGGCAGGATCGACGGCGATTTCTTCATGCTGCCCGAGACGATGGAGCTTTCTCGCCGCTACGCACAGATCAGGAAGGAATATAACTGTGACGCGATCTTGAACGGTGCGACCACCTGCGTGGAGATATTTGCCGACGGGTATATTGAGAGCCTGCCAAAATGTGATGAGCGTTTTGACTGCGCCGATGAGATCGCCCAAATCGATCTCACAAAGTACGCTGTCTGTGTCGATACAAAAGGTACGCTGCTCTGGAACAGTAACACTGCGACAAGAGGCGGCGAAGAATACCATATCGTGCAGATCCTCACCGAGGACATCAGCGACGCTTATATCGCCCATCTGCGCGAGAACGGTATCTCGTATCTGTTCGCAGGCAAGGATGCGCTGGATATTCCCCTCATGCTCCAAAAGCTGTATGAAAAACTGAACATCCGCACGCTGATGCTCTCGGGCGGAGGAGCGATCAACTGGTCGTTCCTACAAGCGGGATGTATCGACGAGCTGAGCCTCATTGTCGCACCGGTGACGGACGGCTTGACCGATGCCGCGACTACCTTTGATCGTTCGCCGTTTATGTCCGACGGTATCCCGGTCAGCTTCACACTGAAAGAAGCAAAACGCATTAACAATAACGGCGTGTGGCTGAAATACACGCCGAACAAATAATGATAATCAGGAGGAATATATGAAAGTCTTATTGGTCAACGGCAGTCCCAATAAACACGGCTGTACCTATACTGCGCTCAGTGAAATACAAAAAACGCTGAAAGAAGAAGGCGTAGAATCAGATATTTACTGGATCGGTAAGAAGCCGATCGGAGGGTGTATCGCGTGCTATCAGTGTGCGAGCAAGGGCAAGTGCGTATTCGATGATAAGGTCAACGAGTTCACCGCGCTCGCTCAGGATTACGACGGCTTCATCTTCGGATCGCCTGTCTACTACTCCGGTATGAACGGCAGTTTGATGAGCTTTATGGACAGGGTATTCTTCTCTGCCTCTCGGCAGGAGCCGCATCCTTTTCGCTTCAAGCCTGCCGCGGCTGTCGTCAGCGCAAGACGCGCCGGTACGACCTCAACACTCGACCAAATCAACAAATACTTCCTGCATCAGCAGATGCCGA
>JAFSRK010000100.1 GCA_017446165.1 Ruminococcus sp. | reverse complement strand
TTTGATCGGCGCGTTTTTGTGCATGTTCATGAACATCGGCTTCAAGGGATTGTCCATCGCGGCTTTGTCCCGCGCGCTCGGTTATCGCAGGAGCCTGCCGCGCAATTATGCTTATGCTTCTGCCGATATCTACTTCTCCGCGATCACACCCTCCGCGACCGGCGGTCAGCCCGCGTCGGCGTTCTATATGGTCAAGGACGACATCCCGATCTCCCACACCACGGCGATCCTCTCGGTCAACCTGTTCATGTACACCGCCTCGCTGATCGTACTGGCGCTGATCACCTTCATCCTGCGCCCGTCGCTGTTCTTCAACCTCGAGTCGTGGGTCGTTAAGGTGTGCATCATCATCGGACTTTTGGTTCAGCTTCTGCTGTTGTCGCTTTACCTGATGATCATGATCTCCGAGAAGATGGTCGTCAAGCTCGCGACATGGCTCGTGAATTTCCTCGCGATACTGCACATCGTCAAGCACAAGCGCGAGTATCTCGGCAGGATCAACTCCTCCGTCCATCGCTTCAAGGAGTCCGCGTCGCTTTTGGGACATAACAAAAAAGCGCTCGCCGCGGCGTTCTTTCTGAACTTTGCGGAGCGCATCGCCTATATCTCCATCGGCGTTTTGGTATTCTACGGAGCGATGTACAACATCCCCGAGCTTGCCGGGACAAAGGTGGACGTGCTGGACGTCTACGCGCTGCAGGCGTACTGCTGGTTCGGCGCATACTGCGTACCGCTTCCGGGCGCTGTCGGCGCGAGCGAAGCGATCTTCACGAGCGTGTTCTCCATGATCATCAGCAGCCATGTTCTGCTCGGCGCGACAATGGTCACCACGAGAGGTATCAACTTCTATCTGATGATGATCTTCGCGGGCATCGTCACCCTGATCCACCACTTCCGCGTGAAGTACAGGGATCATAAGCTCAAAGCTGAGAAATCAAACGAATAACCGAATGCCGCTTCTAAGTCAGAGGCGGCATTTTTTGTCAGCATATTGAACTGTGCAAACAGCGTAATGAATACTCGTAGGGGACGATGCCCACATCGTCCCGCTTCTTTTTCCACAAATGCAAAACCGCCCCATCGGGGCGGTTTGCAGAGGAGTAGTATGAAGAAAACAAACATGCAAAGTATGTTTAGGAGTTATCAGAAAACAAAGAATCCGAGTACGCCGATCAGCACGCCGAGCGCCGCGCCGCTGACGACGTCACGGATGAAGTGAACGCCGCAGAGGACTCTGACGACCGCGATCGCCGTCGCGACCGCCAGCATGATGACGCCGATGGTCGGCTGGACATAGAGGAACGCCATCGCGATGATGAACGCCGAGACCGTGTGGCGTGAGGGAAAGCTCTTGCCCTTGGTTTTCTTGTTCACGACAGGCGTGTAGTTGTACTTTTCATAGGGACGCTGGGCGTTGATAATCGCCCTGACGACGGTCACCACGATCAGCGTGCCGAGCGGGATCAGCGCAAACCTCAGGAACACTTCACTGAGGAATCCATGGTTGATCCCCAGACAGATCAGCTGTACCGGATAGAAGATGTACATGACCAGCGGCAGAACATCGTGCAGCGCTTTCATGGTGCCGGAACGCTTTTTTGTCTCTGAAAAATACGCGCTCATGTTCTTGTATTGTACGCCGTTCATTCTGCCACTTCCTTTCAGTCATCTTTTTGTGTTGCCATTATCATAACAGACATTTTTGACGGTTGGTTAAACAAAAAGTGACTATTTTATTAACATTCTATGACAAATGGTTAAAAAGGTGAACGATGTGTGACGATCCCCTGATTAAACAAGAATATCGACGTCATAGCTCTCGAGCCAGTAGTCGAGTTCGATGAGATACGCCATGATCTGGGGCGCCTTCATCAGCTGACCGTACCACGGAGATTTCAGCTCGTCGGGATGCTCTATGATATCCTCGACGCCTTCTTCCGAGATCAGCGCGTTGATCCTGCGTGATTTGTTTTGCAGGATCTCTTTGACCTTTTCACAGCACAGCTTCATGTAGACCGGGTTGTGCGTTTTGGGATAGGGACTCTTTTTGCGCCAGCAGATATCATAGGGGAGGACTTCCTCGAAGGCTTTTCGGATGATGCCCTTTTCTCGCCCGCCGAGCGCTTTCAGCTCCCACGGCATATTGTAGGCATAGTCCACCAGTCGCCAGTCGCAGAACGGCACCCTGACCTCCAGCCCCGAGTACATCGAACAGCGGTCCTTGCGCTCGAGCAGGCATTGCATGAACCAGTAGAAGTTCAGCGAGAACATCTCGCGCATGCGTCGATCGACGTCACTGTCCTCGGGTAAGCTGTCGACGCCGTGGATGGTGTCGAGATACCGCTCGCGGACATATTCCTCGCCGCGCGGGAGAAAACCGTCCTTCAATACCTGTCGGCGGATGCCCTGCTCGCGCGACCACGGGAAACAGTCCTCGAATAGGATCTCGTGATTGTGGTACCACGGATAGCCGCCGAACAGCTCGTCGGCACATTCTCCCGACAGTGCGACGGTGAAATCCCGCTTGATCTCGCGACAGAACAACAGCAGGGAGGAGTCGATGTCCACATAACCGGGCAGATCGCGTGCGACCACCGACGGATAGAGCGCGTACATCAGCTCCTCGTTGTCGAGGATGACCTCGTGATGATGAGAGCAGGTGCTGTCCACCATCAGCTTGATGTAGTCATAGTCGGCGTTCGGCTGAAAGAGGCTTGCGGTGAAAAACTGTTTGTTGTCGCGATATTCGACCGAGTAGGTGTGGATATGCGGCTCGTTATTTCTTTTACGGAAATTTGATGCTGTCTGACAGATGATGCTCGAGTCCAGCCCTCCCGACAGGAAGAAGCACATCGGCACATCGGTGACGAGCTGTCGCTCGATCGCGTCCGTCAGCAAATAACGCATTTTCTCAACCGTTGTTTTTTCGTCGTCCTCATGAGGACGCGCGGTCAGCTGAAAGTAGCGGTGCGCCTGCAGCGTCTTGCCGTCATAGATCGCGTATTGTCCCGGCAACAGCTCGCTGATTCCTTTGAGGATCCCGTTTCCGGGCGTCCGCGCCGGACCGAGGAAGAAGATCTCGCTCAACCCTTCTTCATCTACGGCGGGCTTCACCATCCCGCTCTGCAGGATCGCCTTGATCTCCGAGCCGAAGATGATGCCGTTGTTGTAGAGATGATAGAACAGGGGCTTGACGCCGATCCGATCGCGGCAGAGAAACAGCCGCCCCGAGGTTTCTTCCAGCACCGCAAAGGCATAGATTCCGTTGAGCTTGTCGACGCACTTTTCCTTGTAGTAGCAGTACGCCTTGAGCAGTACCTCGGTGTCGCTGTGGGTCGAAAAGCTGAACCCTGCCACCATCAGCTCCAGCCTGAGGGCGTCCGTGTTGTACAGCTCACCGTTATAGACGATGGTGTATTTTTCGCCCAAGTACAGTGTACTCATCGGCTGTTGACCCAGCTCGGGATCGATGACGGACAGCCGCCGATGCAAGAGGGCATAGCCCCTGCGGATGTACTCGCCGTGTTCGTCGGGACCTCTGCGCCGAAGCTCCGCGGACATCGCCGAAAGCTCTCTTTCTTTTTCTCTCATATCCAGACGGTTGTCAAACCATCCCGCTATTCCGCACATAGTTACCTCCGTGTATGTTGATTTTTTGCCTTTCTGTCGAGTGAGCCGATGAAGAACAGCGCCGCGATTACCAGCGCCGCCGAGCCGGCCATCGTTGCCGACTGAGCGGCTGTCGGGATACCGTCAGCTGAGCTGAAAACCGCTGTCGTCATCGGCGTGACCATAAGGTATATATATGTCGCCGCCATGGCGATTATACCCTCTATAATTCTGAATAGGAAAAATAATCCTTTCCTGACCGGAATGTCCCCGACGGTTGCGTAGATCTGAAAATGTACCGATAATCCGCCGAATCCGACAAAGAACGCCGTCAGCCACAGCGGATAGTTTCCCGCAAAGCGGTTGCATCCGTTGGTGATCTCGATGATTGCCGAGGCAATATCACAGACGACAGGGTCGCTGACGACGGCGTCGGTCACCTCGATCAGCGCCGAGAACACCACCACCATCGCGCACATGTGGAACGCCGATCGCGACGCACTCTGCACCGCGTTCACGAGCAGATTACCCTTTGGCTGAACTTTGGCGACGGCGTGGGGGATAGGCTCACTTTTTACCGTGTGTCCGACGATTACGCCGGTCAGTACAAGCGCGATGACCTGTGCCGCTAAAAGCACATACCCCGCCTGCGGCAGATCAAGCAGCGATACGCCGATGTAGTTGATCAGGAATCCCGGACCTGCAGCGACGGCGATATAAACGGTTTTAGCCGCCTGTGACGGACTGAGCCGACCGTCTTTGTGCAGGATCGCCGCGCATGCCGCACCGACAGGATAACCGCCGATCATGGAGAGCAGTATCACCGCGAGCGACTCGGGCGGCAATCGGAACAGCGCGTGGGACAAGCCGCCTAATGGGCGGCAAAGGGAATCGGCGATCCCGCTGCCTACGATGAACGCCGCGACGATCATGAAGAAGAACAGAGACGGTATCAGCACATTCAGACAGAATCCGATCCCGCTTTCGATGCCATTGTAACATTCCTTCGAGTATCTCAGCGCGAGAAAGATCCCGCCGACCGACAGGATCAGCGGCATTATTATTTTTCTTACAGAGAATAATTCTTTCCTTTTCATACCTTCACCGATAATATATATGCATGATCCTTCATAACATATACAGGTGATAATATGTCAAAAAACGAGAAGCAAAAGAAGCTCCGCTTCTATGAACTCCCGCCGATGAACCGAACGCCGTGCATCGAGTTCAGCGGCAACCGAGAGGTCGTCATCGAGGGCAGCAAGGGCGTCCTCGAATACTCCGCCGAATGTGTCAGGGTGAACACCGTCGGGATGGTGATCTCACTTGCGGGACGCGAGTTGAATCTGCGCTGTATCTCCGACTCATCGCTGATTATCGACGGCTTTATCACGAACGTCGAGTTCACGGTCTAGGAGGGATGCTATGCTGTTAACTGTTCTGCGTTTTCTGCGCGGTTATGTGTGCTTTACCGTCAGCGGACGATTCCCGGAGCGCTTTATCAACATCAGCCTGAGAAACGGTATCCGACTCTGGGGAGTCGAGGGGCGCGGCGACGTACTTTCCGCCTCGATGTACTGCCGCGATTACCTGCATATCCGGCGATACGCCCGCGCGTCGGGCGTGAGGCTGAGGATCACTCGCCGAAAGGGCTTGCCGACGATGCTCAGGCGATATAGCGACCGCGCAGGACTGGTCATCGGAGCCGTCGCGTTCGTTCTGACGATATTCGTGATGTCGCTGTTCATCTGGACGATCGACATCGTCGGTCTTGATACCGTCAGCGAGAGCGAGATGCGCGCGATGCTGCGCGAGAACGGCATGTATATCGGCGCGTTCAAGCCCTCTGTCGACTACGAAAGCGTCAGCCGCGCGATCCTGCTCGACGACAGCCGCGTCGGATGGATGGCGATCAACGTCACCGGCTCCTACGCCTCGGTGGAGTTGAAGGAGGAAACACCCTCGCCCGAGGTGGTCGATACCGCGCCCTGCAACGTCAAGGCGAGCCGCGACGGTCGGCTTCTGCGGGTCGAGGCGAAGAACGGCACGATCGTTCAGGTGGAAGGTTCGGGGATCGTCAACGGTCAGCTGATTATCAGCGGTGTGATGGAGGACCGGCAGGGCGGTGTGCGGCTGGTACATGCCGAGGGCAGCGTCATCGCCGAAACGGACTATCACACCGAGCTTGCGATCCCCGATATCACAGCGATCTACACCCCCACCGGCGAGTCGAAGCGCCGCCTGTACGCCGATCTGTTCGGCGTGAGGATCCCGCTCACCGTCGGTGGGGTGTCTACGCCGGAGTATCTTTGTGACGAGGGGGAAGAGGTACCTGCGCCGCTTAACGTCAGACTCCCCGCAGGATTGGTGACGCAGACGCTGTTCGGAATGGAATCAGAGGAAGTGAAGCTCGATAATAATTCTGCAAAAGAATTATTAGAAACCGAAGCACATCTCTATGAGGTGTTCACCCTGTCAAACTGTACCGTGACCGACCGACGCTTTCAAGTGACCCATCATGCCGACGGCTATCATCTCTCTGCCGATTACACCTGTACCGAGGATATTGCCGTGCAGGAGCCGATCAGCACGGAATAGTTGTGCATCTGCACAAAAATGACCAACTCCCGCGTATTGAAAACGCCGCGCGACCATGCTATAATATATACTGTCCCATTGCGAGACTAAATATAGAAAGATGATGAATTTGCGTATTTTATGTATCGGTGACGTCGTCGGAACTGCCGGATGCGGTTTCCTGAGAAGCCACCTGCCTGCTTTCAAGAAGCTCCACCATGTCGACCTTGTGATCTGTAACGGCGAGAACTCCGCCGACGGCAACGGAATCACGCCGAAGTCTGCCGACCATTTGTTCACCTCGGGAGTGGACGTCATCACGCTCGGCAACCACAGCTTTCGCCGCAAGGAGGTCTATCCCTATCTCGACGAACAGCCCACGATCATCCGACCGCTGAATTACCCGTCGCCCATGACTCCCGGCAAGGGGATTTGCACCGTCGACATGGGCTTTACTCAGGTCACGGTGATCAACCTGATGGGTCAGGAGTATATCGACGCGCGCGTGGATAATCCGTTCACCGCCATGGAGCGTCTTCTCCCGAAGCTCGACGAGGGGATCGTCATGATTGATTTCCACGCCGAGGCGACCAGCGAGAAGCGCGCGATGGCGCTGTGGCTTGACGGCAAGGTCAGCGCGGTGTTCGGTACCCATACCCATGTGATGACCGCCGACGCCGAGGTTCTGCCCGGCGGCACGGGTTATATCACCGATCTGGGCATGACCGGAACGATTGATTCTGTCCTCGGCGTCAAGAAGGATATCGTGATCAATCGCTTCTTAACGAAGCTTCCCGCACGCTTTGACTATGAAAACGGCGCGTGCAAGATGGACTGCACCCTGTTCGAGATCGACCACAAGAGTGGAAAATGTTTATCTGCTACGTCATTTGAACTAAGATAAGCGGCAATTTGTTATTCTTTTTTGTATAATAAAATCTTGCTAAATTGTCATACTTGGTGTATAATAGACACAACTCTGTAATAATTTGATTTTTAACGCAAAGGATGTGTTTAACCGTGATCAATGGTGAAACCCTCAAACAAGCGATTATATCAGGCGCTAACAATATCCAGTCGATCAAGGCTCGAATCAACGACCTGAATATCTTCCCGGTTCCCGACGGCGATACCGGTACCAATATGTCGATGACGATCACCGCCGCCGCCGAGATGCTCAAGAATTCCGATGCATCCGACGTCGCCACCGTATCCCATCAGACTGCGTCCGCGATGCTTCGCGGCGCGCGCGGTAACTCCGGCGTCATCACCTCTCTCTTGTTCCGCGGCATCTCCAAGGGACTCGAGGGCAAGGGCGAAGCCTCCGGCGAAGACATGATCCACGCGCTGGGCATGGGCGTTGAAGCCGCCTACAACGCGGTCACCAAGCCCACCGAGGGTACCATCCTCACCGTAGCGCGCATGGCATACGAAGCGGGTCTCGAGGCGCTCGAGACCGAGGACGATCCCGCTGTTCTGTGGGAGATCGTCTGTGACGCCGCTGCCGACGCTCTGGAGCAGACGCCGAAGATGCTGCCTGTTCTGAAGAAAGCCGGCGTAGTCGACGCAGGCGGCAAAGGCATCCTCACCATCTTTGAGGGTATGCTCTCCGTGATCCGCGACGGCGTTGTCGTCGAGTATGAGGAGTCTGCCGACAGCGTCGGCGACGATACCTCCGACGAGTTCTTCCGCTCGGCTGCTGCTGAGTTCGACACCGTCATCAACTTCACCTACTGCACCGAGTTCATCGTCGGCAGAGATCCCGAGATCGAGACCGAGCCGAACGATTTGAGACTCTACCTTGAGACCATCGGCGACAGCATCGTTATGGTAGCCGATGAAGAGATCATCAAGGTTCATGTACATACCGAAAATCCCGGCGACGCACTGCAGCACGGTCTCGCTTACGGTCAGCTTCTGACCGTCAAGGTCGAGAACATGAAGCAGCAGCACGCGACCGCCAAGGCTGAGAACGACAAGGCTAAGGCAAAGGCTTCTCAGAAGAAGGATGAGCCGAAGTTCGCCGCTCCGGTCGAGGATTATGGCTTCGTAGCCGTAGCCGCGGGCGAGGGTCTCTCGAACCTGTTCAATGAGCTGGGTTGCCTGAACGTCGTTTCCGGCGGTCAGAGCATGAACCCCTCCACCGACGACATCCTCGCAGCCGTCATGGCGACCCCCGCGAAGAAGGTCTTCGTCCTGCCCAACAACAAGAACATCATCATGGCTGCTCAGCAGACCGTTGCTCTTGCCGAAGACAGACAGGTCATCATCGTACCGACCCGCACCATCCCTCAGGGACTTTCCGCGATGCTGGTATTTGATCCCGACAGCGACGCCGAGACCAATGTCGAGAACATGATGAACGCCGCGAAGAATGTTTCCACCGGTCAGGTCACCTTCGCCGCTCGCGATTCCGAGTTCGGCTCCAAGAAGATCAAAGAGGGCGACATCATCGGTCTGGATAACGGCAAGCTGACCGTCACCTCCTCCAGCCCGAACAAGGCGCTCATGAAGCTCGCAAAGTCCATGATCGACAAGGATATGTCCTTTGTCACCCTGATCTCCGGCGAGGGTATCTCCGATGAGGACGCTGCCGCTGCGGTCGAAATGCTCGAGGATAAGTTCTCCGATCAGGTCGATATTACCTATATCAAGGGCGATCAGCCGATCTACTACTACATCTTCAGCGTAGAATAAAGAATCAAAGGCTGTCTGACTCAGACAGCCTTTTTTGTAATTGACGATTAACAGCGGATGATTTTCGGCGGGTGTTGCCCGCACCCAATCATCATAATACCTTTCATCTGCCAACTACCAACCACCAACCATTAACTCCGAGCTATGTCACTATACGAAGTACCGATCACAAAAATCAAAGGAATAGGCGAGAAGAAAGCCGCGATGTTCAAAAAACTCGGCGTGAATTCCGTCGGCGACCTGATCAGCTACTATCCGCGCGACTATGACAACTGGGCGGAGATCACGCCGATCAGCGAGGTCCGGCACGGCGAACGCTGTGTTATCCGCGCGCGCCTTGCGGCGGCTGTCAGCACGACGCGCATCTCGGGCGGCAGGCTTCTCAGCAAAGCCACTGTCTGCGACGATAGCGGCTACATGAATCTTGTCTTTTTCAACAATCGATTCATCGACACCATGCTCCGCTACGGCGAGGAGTATTGCTTCATGGGCAGGGTACAGCGCGACAAGTACGGCTACCAGATGACCGCCCCCGAATTCACATCTCCCAAGGGCGGCGACGACATCACCCCAATCTATAACCTCACCGCGGGGTTGAACAACCGCGTTGTGATGAAAGCGGTCAAGGAAGCTCTGTCGATGCTTCCCGAGGTCATCCGCGATCCTCTGCCGTATGACATCCTCAAGCGTTACAATCTCTGCACCCTCAGCTATGCTTTGCAGAATATCCATTTTCCATCGGATATGGCGGCGATGGAACGCGCCCGCCGAAGGCTGGTGTTCGAGGAGCTGCTGGTGCTGAATCTCGGCATGCGGCTAATGAAATCCCGCTCCCGCGAGCATACCTCGATCACGATGCCTGTCGACTATACGTCTGAATTCATCGGGACGCTCCCGTTTGAGCTGACCAACGCCCAAAAACGCGCCGTCACCGACTGCGTGAACGATATGAAGAACAAGACCTCGCCGATGAATCGCCTGATCCAGGGCGACGTCGGCTCGGGCAAGACCGCCGTGTGCGCCGCTGTGTGCTACAACTGTGTGAAGAACGGCTATCAGGCGGCGTTCATGGCTCCGACCGAAATCCTCGCCGGGCAGCATTATGAGACCTTTTCGAGGATGTTTGAGGGGACAGGCATGACGATCGAACTGCTCACCGGTTCCATGACGC
>JAFSRK010000099.1 GCA_017446165.1 Ruminococcus sp. | reverse complement strand
TGACGCGCGAACGCGCGCTGTGCACAGCTTGTACAACAGACATGTTATCATTCCTTATATATTAATGACAAGCGGTGATTGCCGCTTTCTGCCCCTCATTATAACGGATATGAACGCACGCGTTTGTCGGGGTATGGATGGATATTTCGGTAACCTTTTTGGGGATTATTGAAAGACAAAACAGAAATCCTATCTTTAAAACAGAAATCATCCATTTGTCAGGAAGATTGCCGCAGGATTGACAACAGTGGCGCAAGGCTGAGAAATACTGCGCAATATGTGCGGATTCGCAGAAAAAAGCTCCTTCAAACGAAGGAGCTTTTGAACTTTGAGGGATTCATGATTGCAAGGAGCAGATCATGTAGGTTATTGGTGAGTGATATCGTCGTTGAGCAGGGTCAGAGAAGATGGGATATCGTTTTGATACTCGATCCGATAACAGGCGATACGGTCACCGAAGGTCACCCACAGGTATTTGCCGTCGGAACAGATGCTGTAGAACCACTGCGTGGGCGTATCCCATTTCAGGTAGAATCTTTTGCCGTCGCTCAGGCGGGTAGCGCTGATGGTCTGCTCTCCTCCGCCCTCGGTCACGACGTAGCCCTGCGTATAGTTAAGACAATAATCTCGTCCGCACTGCGCGGAGGCGAACACACGATTCTGGGTACCGTCGGGTCGGACGATCAGCGAATCGCGGTCGTAGTCCCGAACGCCGTTGCCGTCGCGCCCGATCGCAAAGCTCAGGCTGTCGCCTATGGTGCGCACGTCATACGGCTCGACGTCAAACTCCGTCAGCTCTTTTCCGTTCTCGGTCAAACGGTAGGCGTAATCGAACCAGCTTGTGCCTTCCTTTAAAATCAGCTCGAGGGTCCTGTCGCCGACGGTGTAGGTCACCTTCTCGGCAAAGACGGGGGTATGGCTGTAGAGTTGATCAAAGGCTTTGTCGTATTCTTCGGTACCGGGATCCCGACTTGTCAGAACGAAGCGTAGCTTGTCGATCTCTTCCTGATTCACGTATTCGTCGATGATGGTCGTTTTGCGGTCGCCTGTGATACCGTCGATGATGAAAAGCTCGTTATGCAGACCGACATTCTGACCTTCATAGTTGACTTCGACAGCAATATCGTTCGCACCGGCGGGGTACATATAAGGATCGGTCACCTTTGCCTCGAAACGGTAGAGCTTCTCGCTTTTCGTCTCGCCGTGACGGATACGATAGATCCAGCTACCCTTGCTGTAGTAGAAGCCGTAGTCGTTCGCGGTGAAGGAGTACCATGTGTTCTTCATGCGGTCTATGAGACAGCCCCCCGTCAGGCGGGTCGATTTTTCCTTGAAAGAGGGAGAGTTAAGATCGTCCGCGGAAACCGTATCGTCATCTTCGATCGAATAGCGGAAGAAACCGTCGCCGGGGAGCTCGTAGTAGAAATATCCGCCGGCGGAGATGCCTTGCGGACCATAGGAGCAGTTCGCGCCGAAGCCGCCGCCGAATACTGCGACGAACTGTACCATGAAACCGAAGATCAAGATCAGACAGGCGGCAAGCAATCCGCGCTTCCACATTCGCCTGCGGCGCACGCGCTCCATGCGGGCGTCGATCTCCTGTAAATATTCATCCTTTGCTTCGCCGATCACATCGAGCAGGAGTTCGGTCTTTTTCACAGCCATCCCTCCTCTCTCAGAAGGTCACGCAGAGAGTCGCGGGTGCGCTTGAGGGTCATTTTGACCTTGCTCTGGGTAAATCCGAGCTTCTTTGCGGTATCTGACACAGAATACAAATACCAGTAGCGCATGAGGAAGATCATACGGGAATCGCCTTCAAGCTGTGACAGGAAGGCATGAATGATCCTGATAAGCTCCTGCCGCTCGGCTTCGCTCTCGGCGGTCTCGGAGTCGGGGACGACCTCTGTAAGTTCATCAAGCGCTAAGGCTGTCTCGCCGTTGAAGCGCTTCTCGGCATGAAGATAACGGTAGCGCTTGAGAGAGTTATTGCGCGTAAGCTTGCCGAGATAGGTACGCAGGACGGCTGGCTTTTGCGGGGGCATGGAGTTCCATGCGCCGACATAGGTATCGCTGACGCTTTCCTCAGCATCCTCTATCGAGCTGAGGATATTCAAAGCAATCGTATGCAGATAGCGGTCATATTTTTCCTTTGTGAGCGCGATGGCGCTCTCGTCGCGGTCCCAATACAGCGCGACGATCTTTTCGTCCTCCATGTCATCACCTCTTATCCTTATACTACCGTTTTAGTCAATTTGGTCACATTATAGCAGAGAAAAAGGTAAAAGAAAAGCTGCCGTACCGAAATACAACAGCTTTGTAGGTTTGATTATGCAAGGGTCGCGGCGATGACGGCTTTGATGGTATGCATGCGGTTCTCCGCCTCGTCGAAGACGATGGAGCGCTCGCTCTCGAAGACCTCGTCGGTGACCTCCATGCAGTCGATGCCGAACTTGTCGTGGATCTGCTTGCCGATGGTGGTGTTCAGGTCGTGGAAAGCGGGCAGGCAGTGCATGAAGCGGCACTGTGCGCCGGCGTTGTCCATCAAGGCGGCGTTTACCTGATATGGGCTGAGGTCGCGAATGCGCTCCTCCCACACCTCATCGGGCTCACCCATACTGACCCACACGTCGGTATAGATGACGTCGGCGTTCTTTGTCGCGGTCATGGGGTCTTCGATAAATTCGAGGACGGCGCCCGTGTCCTTTGCGACAGCCTGACACTGAGCGACCAGCTCGGCGTTCGGGAAATATTTCTTCGGCGCGCAGGCGACAAAGTGCATACCCAGCTTCGCGCAGCCGACCATCAGGGAGTTGCCCATGTTGTAGCGCGCGTCGCCCATATAGACGAGCTTTTTGCCCGAAAGCGTACCGAAATGCTCACGGATCGTGAGGAAATCGGCTAAGATTTGGGTGGGGTGGAACTCGTTGGTAAGGCCGTTGTAGACGGGTACGCCCGCGTATTTTGCCAGCTCTTCAACGATCGTCTGGCCGTAGCCGCGGTACTCGATGGCGTCGTACATCCTGCCCAGTACCCGCGCGGTATCGGCGATCGACTCTTTCTTGCCGATCTGGGAGCCTGAGGGGTCGAGGTAGGTCGGATGCATGCCGAGATCAGCCGCCGCGACCTCGAACGCGCAGCGGGTGCGGGTAGAGGTCTTTTCAAAGATCAGGGCGATACTCTTGCCCTCGCACAGACGATGGGGTATGCCCGCCTTTTTCTTTGCCTTTAGGTCGGCGGCGAGATCTAACAAGCCGTTGATCTCTTCGGGAGTAAGGTCTAATAACTTCAGGAAATGTTGGTTTTTCAGGTTCATAGTCATACCTCGTTTACTGTAAACAATCGATGATAACATCGACAGCCTTTTGGAGCTGTTCTGCCGGGATATTCAGCGGGGGCAATAATCTCAGCTTGTCCTTGGCGGAAAGGCAGAGAACGCCTTTTTCGATACAGGCGGAGAGTACTTCGGCAACGGGCTTTTCGGTCTTGATACCGATCATCAGACCGAGACCGCTGACCTCAAAGCCTGCTTCTTCAAGGCGAGTCTTGACATAATTACCCTTTTGGGCGACTTCTGCCAAAAACGCGTCGTCCATGCGGTTCATCACGGAGATCGCCGCCGCCGCGCAGACGGGATTACCGCCGAAAGTGGAGCCGTGATCGCCGTAGGAAAGGACGTCCGCGACTTTTTCGCTCATCAGGGTCGCGCCCATCGGCAAGCCTGCCGCGAGGCCCTTCGCGGTCGACACCACGTCGGGCTGAACGCCGAAATGCATATAGGAATAGAGCTTGCCGGTGCGGCCGTTGCCGGTCTGTACCTCGTCGATCATAAAGACGATATCGTTCTCTTTGCAGATATTTTCGACCGCTTTGACAAAGTCCGCGTCGAGGGTGTTCACGCCGCCCTCGCCCTGTACCGTTTCGATTAGGATACCGGCGATCTTATTTTCAGCGACGAGCTGTTTGAGCCCGTCGATATCGTTCGGCTCGGCGTAGAGGAAGCCCTCGGTCAGCGGGAGGAAATCGCGGTGAAAATGATCCTGTCCCGTCGCGGCGAGGGTGGTCAATGTACGGCCGTGGAAGCTCTTGTTGAGTGTGATGATGTTGAAATATTCGGCTCCTTTATGCGATGCGGCGTATTTGCGCGCGACCTTGACGGCGCACTCGTTCGCCTCCGCGCCGGAGTTCGAGAAAAACACCTTGCTCATGCCGGTGCAGGTGCAGAGGATCTCCGCCAGCTCAGCGCAGGGAGCGGTGTAGTACAGGTTAGAAGTATGCTGTAAAGTCTTAGCCTGATCGGCGACAGCCTGCGCCCAGACGGGATCGGAATAACCGAAGGCGTTGACGCCGATGCCGGAGGTCATGTCGATGTATTCTTTGCCGTTTTCATCCCGGCAAAGGCAGCCCTCGCCCTTGATGATAGCAAGGTCGAAGCGCTTGTATGTATGCGCGATATATTGTTCATCTATTGTTTTGATGCTCATAGTGTTCTCCTTAGAAGTAACGAGTGGTCAGTGATTAGTGGTTAGTTATCGGTGGGCTTCGCCCACGCCTATTTGAATTATTAACTGGTCACTGTTTCTCGTCCGCGAGGACCATGGTGCCGGCGCCCTCGTCGGTCATAAGCTCCATGAGGATGGAGTGCGGGACTCTGCCGTCCATGATGATGACCTTATGCACGCCCTTGTAGATCGCCTCGATACAGCAGCCGACCTTCGGGATCATGCCGCCGGAAATGATTCCGTCGCGGTAAAGGGTCTGTGCCTGCGATACGGTGATCTGGGGGATCAGGCTGTTTTCATCGTCCTTATCCTTTAAAATGCCCGCGATATCGGTCATCATGATCAGTCTTTCGGCGTTGATCGCGCCGGCGATATACGCCGCGGCGGTGTCGCCGTTGATGTTGTAGGCGTTGCCCTCATCGTCGCAGCCGATGGTCGAGATGACCGGGATATAGCCCTTTTCGAGCAGGTCCATGATCGGCTCGGGACGGATGTTGGTGATGTTGCCGACGTAGCCGAGGCGGGGATCCTTCATCTCGGCTTCGATCAGCCTGCCGTCCATGCCGGAGATGCCCATCGCCTTGCCGCCCTTTGCTTCGAGCAGGTTGACAAGGGTCTTGTTGACCTTGCCGGACAGTACCATCTGGACGATCTCGATAGTCTCTTTATCCGTCACGCGCAGACCGTCGACGAACTCGGGCTTTTTGCCGACGCGCTCCATGATATCGTTGATAGCGGGACCGCCGCCGTGCACCAGCACGACTTTGACGCCGATCAGCCACAGCAGGACGATATCCTGCATGACCTGCTCTTTGAGCTCTTCGTTGATCATGGCGTTGCCGCCGTATTTGACGACGACGATCTTTCCGTTATATTTTTTGATATATGGCAGAGCGGCGCAAAGCACCTCTGCCCTGTCGGCATTTGAAAAATTGTTGTTCATAAAAAACTCCTTATAGCCTTCCCTGTCAAAAGCCTCCCTTTGGTAAAGCGAGGTGGGTCGGCGTTAAGCCGACTCGGAGGGATTGCATGATTGACCGAGCACAGTGAGAAACCCTTTTATACGGTTGGTCGCTTTGCTCCGTTGATACAATTCCTCAGTCGACATTCGTCGACAGCTCCCTTTCCCAAAGGGAGCCTTTTACGTCCGATAATCTCCGTTGATCTTCACATAATCATAGGTCAGGTCACAGCCCCACGCAGAGGAGGCGAACTCGCCGTCGTTCAGCGCGACGAGGATCTCGATCTCTTTTTCGAACAGGATCTCTTTCGCCTTTTCCTCGCTGAATGCGACGCCTGCGCCGTCCTTGCAGACTAAAATTTCTCCCTTGTCGCTTTTAAAGCTGACGTCGATCTTGGTGACGTCGACGGGAGCGCCGGAATAGCCGATCGCGCACAGTACGCGGCCCCAGTTGGCGTCCGCGCCGAACATCGCCGCCTTCAAGAGGCTGGAGCAGATAACGGACTTCGCGACGGTTTTCGCGATCTCGAGCGTTTTTGCGCCGCTGACCTTGCACTCCAGAAGCTTGGTCGCGCCCTCACCGTCGCCGGCGATCATACGGCACAGCCCGACGGTCACGGTGTTGAGCGCCTGCATAAAGGCGGTGAAATCCTCGCCCTCAGCAGTGATCTCCGTGTTGCCCGCCATACCGTTGGCGAGGACCGTCACCATATCGTTGGTGGAGGTGTCGCCGTCGATAGAGATCATATTGAACGTATTTTGGATATCGCCCGACAGCGCCTTTTGGAGCATATCGGGGGCGATCGCGCAGTCTGTCGTGATGAACACCAGCATGGTCGCCATGTTCGGATGGATCATGCCGCTGCCCTTGGCGATGCCGCCGATACGGCAGGTCCTGCCGCCGCAAGTGAATTCGACCGCGACCTCCTTCGGGATCGTGTCGGTGGTCATGATGCCTAAAGCCGCCTCATGGCTGCCGTCGGCGCTGAGCTTGGATACCAGCTCGTCCATACCGTTTTTGATCGGGTCGAGGCTCAAAGGCTGACCGATCACGCCGGTAGAGGCGACGACCACGTCATTTGCGGCAACGCCGGTCTTTTCCTCGACCAAAGCCGCCATACCCTCGGCGATCTCGATGCCGTCGGCGTTGCAGGTATTGGCGTTGCCGGAGTTGCAGATGACCGCCTGCGCCTTGCCGTCGGCGATATGCGCCTTGGTGACGGTCAGGGGAGCGCCCTTGACGAGGTTCGTGGTATAGACCGCCGCCGCGGAAGCGGGAACGTCGCTGACGATCAGCGAAAGGTCGTTTTTCGATGTATTTTTGCGGATGCCGCAGTGAACGCCGGAGGCTTTGTAGCCCTGCGCCGCGGTCACGCCGCCGTTGATGAGTTTCATATACTATCTTCCTTTCAGGGAATTAAGCCTTCCTTTGGGAAAGGAAGGTGTCACCCAAAGGGTGACGGATGAATTGTACTGAATCGACCGAGCGCAGCGAGATACTATATTTTATTCGGTTTATCGCTTTGCTCTATTGATACAATTCCTCAGTCGCATTCGCGACAGCTCCCTTTCCCAAAGGGAGCCTTAGATTACCAGTCCTGTCGCTTCATCCAGTCCCAGACGGATGTTCATGTTCTGGATAGCCGCGCCGGACGCGCCTTTGCCGAGGTTATCGAAGCGGGAGATCAGGGTGATGCGGTCGTCGTTGCCGAACGCCGCTACGATCATGTCGTCGCGTCCGCTAAACGCCGCCGCGCTGATAAAGCCGCTCTCGGTACTGTCGTCATAGCGGATCAGACCGCTCTTGTAGTAATCTTTATATGCTGTCCTGATATCGTCCAAGGAACAGGATATCATATCGCGCGTTACGGTGACGCTGACCTCCATGCCGCTGTAGTAGGAGGCGACGATCGGGCTGAATACAGGTTCTTTATCGAGCCCGCAGAGCTTCGCCATCTCGGGGAGGTGCTTATGCGCCTGAGGGAGCGCGTAGATTCGGGGCGCGTCCAACAGCGGATCGCGATCCGCGCTCTCATATTCCGCGATCATCTTTTTGCCGCCGCCGGAGTAGCCGGTCAGCGAAAAGCATGACAGCGTACTGTCCGCGCCGAGGATCCCCAACTCAACCAGCGGACGAACCAAAGCGATGAAGCCGCTGGCGTGACAGCCGGGGTTGGCGATACGGGTAGCAGTCTTGATCTGCTCGCGCAGTCCCGTTAACTCGGGCATACCGTAGGTCCAGCCGTCGGCGGTACGGTGAGCGGTCGAGGTGTCGATCACCACCGTGTCGGGATTCGTTATCAATGATACCGCTTCAATCGCCGCCGCATCGGGCAGGCAAAGGAAGCTGATATCGCAATTGTTGAGCATTTCGGCGCGTGCCGCGGTATCCTTCCTGAGTTCTTCGGGCAGGATCATCAGCTCGAGCTCTGGACGGTCGGCGAGGCGTTCGCGGATCCTGAGGCCCGTGGTGCCGGCGCTGCCGTCGATGAATATTTTGTACATATGGTCTTATCCTTCTGATTGGTACGTAAAGCCATCCTTTGGGAAAGGAAGGTGGCACCCGTAGGGTGACGGATGAATTGTACTAAATCGACCGAGCACAGCGAGAAACCATTTTATTCAGTTTGTCGCTTTGCTCCATTAATACAATTCCTCACCCGCTCCCGCAGGAGCTCCCTTTGCCAAAGGGAGCCTTTACAGCTTCTCTCTCACAAATTTGATTTGCTGTTCGATCGACTGCACGGAGGTGCCGCCGACGGAATTGCGCTTGTTCACGCAGGTATAGAGGTCGATATCCTCATAGAGATCTTCTTCAAAGAGGTCGGAATATTCTTTGTATTTTTCGAGCGGTAAGGTCTCGAGCACCTGACCGTTCTCGATGCAATAGGCGACGATGGAGCCGGAGATCTTGTACGCGGTGCGGAAGGGCATACCCTTCTTGGTCAGGTAATCGGCGAGGTCGGTCGCGTTGATAAAGCCGCGCTGCGCCGCCTTCTTCATGTTCTCAGCCTTGACCTTCATGGTGGAGATCATACCGATAAAGACCGCCAGCGACATGGCTGCGGTATCGACCGCGTCGAACACGCCCTCCTTATCCTCCTGCATATCCTTGTTATAGGCGAGGGGCAGACCCTTGAGCATGGTCAGCGCGCCCATCAGGTCGCCGTAGACGCGTCCGGTCTTGCCGCGCACGAGCTCCGCCATATCGGAGTTCTTCTTCTGCGGCATGATGGAGGAACCGGTGGTGTAAGCGTCGGAAAGCTCCACAAAGCCGAATTCCCAGCTTGACCAGAGGATGATCTCCTCAGACAGTCGGGACAGGTGCATCATCAGGATCGCGATATCTGACAGCAGCTCAATCACAAAGTCGCGGTCGGACACGCCGTCGAGCGAGTTCATCGCGATGCCGTCGAAGCCTAACTGCTCCGCTTCAAAATAGCGGTCGGTATCGTAGGTAGTACCGGCTAAGGCGCAGCAGCCGATCGGCGAAATATTCATGCGGCGCTTGCAGTCCGTCATACGGTCGACATCGCGCAGGAGCATCATGGCGTAAGCGAGCAGATGATGACCGAACATGATCGGCTGGGCTCGCTGTAAATGCGTATAACCGGGCATGATCGCCTCTTTGTACTCCTCTGCCTTCTCGGTAAGGGCTGAGATCAAACGCTTGGTATCGACCGTCAGCTCGTCGACGCGGTTCATCAGGTACATTCTGAGGTCAAGTGCTACCTGATCGTTTCTGGAACGAGCGGTATGCAGCTTTTTGCCGACGTCGCCGACGCGGGAGGTGAGCACCTCCTCAACGAACATATGGATATCCTCGGCGTTCGGATCGATTGCAAGCCTGCCCGCGGCGATATCGTCGAGGATGCGTAAGAGCTCGTCACAGATCGCGTCCGCCTCCCAGCGCTCGATGATGCCCTGCTTTGCGAGCATCTGCGCGTGGGCGATAGAGCCCGTGATATCCTCCTTATACATCCGGCTGTCAAAGCCGATGGAGCTGTTGAATTCATCCGCGATCTTGCTGGTGTCTCCGGCGGTACGTCCCGCCCACATTTTTGCCATAGTTTTTTCTCCTGTCTTATATACGCGTAACGGCGGGAGCAAGCCCCCGCCCTACGAAAATGACATACAAATCTAAAACGCGTCAGCGTTTCCCTTAACCATTCACCATTCACTCTTCACCATTCACCGATGCAAAGAATCATTTATTCTTTGCATCCACAACCGCCTGTACCTTGATCGGCAGACCGAAGAGGTTGATGAAGCCCGCGGAATCGGTCTGGTCGTAATCGGACTCGCCGAAGGTCGCGATCTCTTCGCTGTAGAGGCTGTAGGGGCTGTCAACGCCCGCCTTGATGATATTGCCTTTGTACAGCTTGAGCTTGACGTAGCCGGTGACCTTCTCCTGCGTCTTGTCGACGAAGGCGGAGAGCGCCTCACGCAGCGGGGTGAACCACTGACCGTTGTAGACGAGCTCTGCGAAGGTGATGGATAATCTCTGCTTCTCGTGCATGGTCATCTTGTCGAGGCAGATGGACTCGAGGGTCTCATGCGCCTTGTAGAGGATGGTGCCGCCGGGGGTCTCATATACGCCGCGGCACTTCATGCCGACCAGACGGTTCTCGACGATGTCCAAGAGACCGATGCCGTTCTTGCCGCCCAGCTCGTTTAATTTGAGGATGATATTCTTGGCGGACATCTTCTCGCCGTCCAGCGCGACGGGGATACCTTTTTCAAATTCGAGGGTCACATAAGTCGGCTCATCGGGTGCGTCAATCGGGGAAACGCTCATCTCGAGGAAACCGGGCTTCTCATATGTCGGCTCGTTGTTGGTATCCTCGAGGTCGAGACCCTCGTGGCTTAAATGCCAGAGGTTCTTGTCCTTACTGTAGTTGGTCTCGCGGTTGATCTTGAGGGGGATGTTGTGCGCCTCGGCATACTCGATCTCTTCCTCACGGGACTTGATATCCCAGATACGCCACGGGGCGATGATGGGCATGTTGGGCGCGAAATGCTTGATCGCCAGCTCAAAACGCACCTGATCGTTGCCCTTGCCGGTGCAGCCGTGGCAGATGGCGTCGGCGCCTTCCTTCAAGGCGACCTCGACAAGACCCTTGGCGATGCAGGGACGCGCGGTAGAGGTGCCTAAGAGATAATCTTCATAGACAGCGCCCGCCTTCATGGTGGGAATGATGAAATCGTCGACATATTCCTCTGTCTGATCGAGGACATAGAGCTTAGAAGCTCCCGTCTTGATCGCCTTCTCCTCCAAGCCCTCCAGCTCGTCGGCCTGACCGACGTTGCCGGATACCGCGATGACCTCGCAGTTGTTATAGTTTTCCTTCAGCCACGGGATGATGATGGATGTGTCCAAACCGCCCGAATAAGCTAATACGACTTTCTTGATGTTTTCCTTGTTGATTGCCTGCATGGTAATACCTCCGAATGAATATGCGTTATATATTGAAGTTTATGCACTTATTATACATGATATTGCATAATTGTCAAGGAAATTTTGCATATTATTGCATTATTTTGCAAATTCTGTCATCCCTGACAAAATCCGTATATTATTATAGCGGAGTTTTAGTGATTTATCAAGCCAAATTATCGCATAGAAAAACGCATAAATATAGGTATATTCACGAGGAACAGAAAACAAAATCACATTCCTTTCTCAGCGGAGCGAGTGTAGACGCCGCTGACTGCGCGAGCCGGGAGCCCTTCCCCTACAGTAAACGTCCCTACCGACACAAGAGAGTGTTTCAACACTGTAACTACTACCGCTTGTAGATTTGTTGACAACGAGCGCATAGATATGGTATCATATATAGTTGAAAAAGAGCGACCGCTCTCGCGAAAGGGGAAAGAATATGTCTGTCTCTGTGATCGTACCATATCTCGAAACCTCGGATCTGATCCTGAAAACCGCCGATTCGCTCAAGAATCAGAAAAAGGTGAATACAGCTGGCATAGAGCTGCTGGTGGCGGATATCACGCCCGATCAGAGTGCAAAGGAAAAGCTGGCCTCCTACGGGAACGTCCGTATTCTCTCAAAGCCCGAAGCGCAGACCGAAGCCGAGGCATATAATCTCGCGCTCGAAAATCTGAGCTCCGATTATGCGATCGTCGCGCGTCCGGGCGACGTCTTCGGAAGCCACTACTTTGTCAACGCGCTCAAAGCGGTCGGTGAGAAGAAGCCTTATGTCTTCGCGGCGCCCGTTCGTTTTTGCATCAATCCCGTTTATACCCGCTACAAATATATTAGCCGCACCAACGTCCCCGTCAAGGATCTGAACGCCGTCGCGGATATCCGCGTGTATCCGAACCTGCTGCAGATGGAGCTCGACGGCAACATCATCAAAAGCGAGGTGCTCAGACAGTACCCCGCCGACCCAAAGTTGAAATATGAGTTCTTTCATGACGTGATGCTGCGCCTGCAAAAGGATCATCCCACCTATTACGCGATGGGGGACGCGAACTTCAACACCTTTATGCCGCTGAGCGATGACTCCGCGTACTTTGTACCGTCCAATCGGATCGAATGGTACCAAGAGAGCGTCGAGAGCTTCCTCCTGCCGCTTGCCGAACGCTTCCGTCAGAAGGACGGAACTCTGCCCTACTACATCCAATTCTACCTGATGTACGCGGTATCGGCGCGGTTCTTAGCCAACATGAACAACCGAAACAAGCGCAACATGAACGCCGAGGAGCTCAATAGCTTCCTTGACAGCTGCAGAAGGGTGCTCGATCTGCTGGACGACGCCATCGTCCTTAACGCGGGCAAATACAAGGCGCTCGGCTACAGCGAGGAAGCCGCCGAGATGTTCTACATGCTCAAATACGACAAAACGCTGTATACCATGCCCCAGCACCTGAGCGAGGGCAACGAGGACGTCGCACTGGACGTCAATGACGTAGTCGTGGCGCGCATGCAGGGTCAGCGCGTGGGTCTGCACGTGCTGGATTATTCCGACGGCAAGCTGCTCTTAGACGGCTCCTTCCGTCAAGTGTTTGATCTGACCAAGATCGAACTGTATGCCGTGTGGAACGGCAAGCGCATCGACCTTGTTGACAACGACCGCTATTCGCTGACAAAGTACTTCGGTATCAGCGCCTACAAAAAATTCACCTTCCGTCTGGAGCTGCCGATCGACGACAGCAGAGCAAAGCAAAAGCTGAGCTTCTTTGCGCAGTACAAGAACACCCGTGTGCCGCTGCAGTACTCCTATCTGCACCACTGGGCAAAGTTCGCCGCTGCCCCCGCGGGCGGCTACTGGCGCTTCAACAAATATATGGCGACCATCGAGGGCAACCGTGATCTGGTGATCGAGCGCGCCTCCGCGGGCAAAACCTTCAAACGTGAACTCCTCTATCTGCCGCGCGTGTTCTTAGAGAGCAAGCGCACCTTTATCACCCGCGTGCAGTACTGGCTGACGCGGCCGTTCTATAAGCACAAGCGCATCTGGCTGATGTATGACAAGCTGTACAAGGGCGGCGACAGCTGCGAGTACCTTTACCGCTTTTGCAAAGGCAAGAAGGACGGCGTGACCCGCTACTACATCATCGACAAGAACACCTCCGACTACAGACAGATGAAAAAAGACGGTCTGCACCCCGTCAAGACCGGCTCCCTTAAGCACAAAATGGCGTTCCTCAACGCGGACGTCGCCCTGATCACCAACTCCCAGACCTTCCCGTTCAACGGCTACAGTCTGGATAAATCCCGTTTTATCCGCGACCTGTGCAACTTCCCGACCATGTGTCTGCAGCATGGCTTATCGGTGCAGAAATGCGCGATGGCGCAGCAGCGCATCATCGACAACACACGCATGTACTTCATCGCATCCAAGTATGAGGAAAAGAACCTGAACAGCCACGCCTACGGCTATGACGGCACCGGCATCCTCAAAATGACCGGTATCGGACGCTATGACGGGCTGATCAGCAACGATCAGAAGCAGATCCTCATCACCCCGACATGGCGCATGTACAACGCGATGCCCGTCACCACCAGCGAGGGCGAACAGCGCTCGTACAACCCCGACTTCAAGAACACGGTCTACTACCGCATTTATAACGATCTGATCAACGATCAGAAGCTGATCGAGACCGCCAAGCGCACCGGCTACCAAATCAAGTATCTGCTGCATCCGATCCTGTCGGCGCAGGTGGACGATTACACCCCCGACCCGTATGTGGAGGTCATCTCCTCCGTAGGCGATATGAGCTACGAGAAGATCCTCACCGAATCGAGCCTGATGGTCACCGACTACTCCGGCGTGCAGTTCGACTTTGCCTACATGAAAAAGCCTCTCGTCTACTTCCATCCGGACGAGCTGCCTGCGCACTATGACGACGGCGGCTTCTTCTATGACACGATGGGCTTCGGCGAGATCTGCACCACCTCGGCGCAGCTGGTGGACACCCTTTGTGAGTACATGGAGAACGGCTGCAAAATGAAGCCCCAGTACATCGCACGGGTCGACGATTTCTATCACTATGACGACCACAACAACTGTCAGCGTATCTACGACGAGATCATGCAATTCCAGCAGCAGGCGGATATCGATAAGTTGAGATAACAGATAACAGAGAATAGAGAACAGTTATGGGAAAGCCTGACGGCTTTTGGGTTGAAATAACAACAGACAGAAACAACGTGCACAACTCTTTTTGAGCTGTGCACGTTGCTGTTTTATGTGAAGCTTTTCCATAATACTATTACAAATCAGGTGAGGGTGAAGCCCTCCCTTCACTGTTATCTTTTATCTGTTCTCTTTTTCTTCCTCGCCTCTTTGAGCTCCTGCAGGTTCGCGGGCTTTTTCTGCATCTGCGCCATAAAGAAGTCGCACGCCTTGCGCGCCAGCACGCACAGCGCCAGCGAAATGACAAAGCTGCCGAGGTACAGCATGATCTCCTGCTCGGTCTTGAGCTTGTAGACGCGTTCAAGGTAGTGGTTAAGGTTCAAAAAGATCATGTAATATTCCATCGAATATACACCGACAAATTCGAAGAAATTGCGCAGGATGTTCGCCATCCCCCTATGGCGCAGCTCGGTACAGACAAAGCTGAGCAGCACCGTCAGCGACACGCCCAGTCCGGTGCCGGCAAAGCGGTACAGCCAGATATACATGCTCTCCATGTCCTTGTTGTAGCCGGGGACAAGGAGCTTCATAATGGAAGTATACTTATACATCACGGCGAGCATCACGAGCGCAGCGCCGAGGAACAGCCACAGCCAGCGCCTGTCGATCTCCTTCTTCTCCATGACAAACCTGCCCGCCCATACGCCGATGATGAAAACAGGGATGCGGCACAGCGCGATCTCGAGATTTGCATAGATATCGGGCAGAAGCGCGCGCAGCAGGAAGGTGACGAGCAGCGTCAGCGCAACCAGCCCCAGCATACCCTTGATGCGAAATTTTTCAATTGCCTTGTAGATCGGCGGGAAGAGCAGATACAGCACCAATATCAGCGAGATGAACCAGAACACACGCTCGCCGGTGATGAAAAACTCCAAAAACGAGATGCGGCACAGATACTCCCACAGGATCGGCTCCTCGCGCCCGTGGACATAGCGCAGCGAAAAATAGATCACCGCGATCAACAGCGCCGTCGGCAGCACGCGCATCATGCGCTTTTTCAGAAAGCTGCCTACGCGGCTGTCCTTCGCGAACGAAAAGTACAGTCCGATGCCCGACAAAAACAGAAATATATCCACGCCTGCGTTGCCGCTGCTGCGGAAAAAGCGGAACGCGCTGCTGATATACCAATTATCGGTGTATGTCGCCAGCGTCAGGTTGTTCGCGTGGAACAGCCCGATCCACAATGTCGCGATACCGAACAGCACATTGCGGGCTTCGCTGATCGCATATAGGCTGAATGATTTTTTGGCAGAAGTCATAGATCTCCTCCGGTATCGAGACGCCGACAAGCGCCCCGGATTGCGGTTTTGATTATACCAAAACTGCCCTGCATTGTCAATGACACGAGCACGTGTGCTTTTATTTGCTTTTTAGGTAACGACGCTTTTCGGAGAGTGAAGATCGCACAAATTGCGGGATTGCATTTTCCGCGAATATGGTATATACTCATTGTGTATGGAAAATAATCAACAGGAGTGAACACAAATGTGCAAAGAATGTGACAGAAAAACGTTTTACATCACGACCCCGATCTATTATCCTTCGGGCAACCCCCACATCGGGCATACCTATACCACCGTCGCGTGCGACTCTATCGCGCGCTACAAAAGGATGCAGGGCTATGACGTGATGTTCCTGACCGGTACGGATGAGCACGGTCAGAAGATAGAAGAGAAAGCAAAGGAAAAGGGCGTCACCCCCAAGCAGTATGTCGATGAGATCGTCGCGGTCTTCAAAAAGCTGTGGCAGTACATGAACATCGACTATGACCGCTACATCCGCACCACCGACGATTACCATGTCGAGAGCGTGCAGAAGATCTTCAAGGAGCTGTACGACCGCGGCTACATCTACAAGGGCGAGTATGCGGGCAAGTACTGCACCCCCTGCGAGAGCTTCTGGACAGAATCTCAGCTGGTGGACGGCAAATGCCCCGACTGCGGGCGCGAGGTCATCGAAGCCAAGGAGGAAGCGTACTTCTTCAAGATGGCGCCCTTTGCCGAGCGCATCGAAAAGCTCCTGACCGAAACCGACTACCTGCGTCCGAGCACCCGCGCGACGGAGCTTGTCAACAACTTTTTACAGCCCTCAGTCGATGGAAACGGCAACAAAACGTACGGCTTAGAGGATCTGTGCGTCTCGCGCACTTCCTTTACATGGGGCATTCCCGTGACCTTTGACACCAAGCACGTCGTCTATGTCTGGATCGACGCGCTGTCGAACTATATCACCGCTCTGGGCTACGAAAACGGCGCTTATCACGACTATGACAAATTCTGGCCCGCGGACGTCCACATGGTCGCCAAGGATATCATGCGCTTCCACGCGATCATTTGGCCCGCGATGCTGATGGCGCTCGAACAGCCGCTGCCGAAGCACCTCGCCGTGCACGGCTGGATCACCTTCAACGGTCAGAAGATGTCAAAATCGCTGGGCAACGTGGTTGACCCGTTCATCCTCGGCGAGCGCTACGGAGTAGACGCGATCCGCTACCACATCATGCGCGAAATGGCGCTGGGCGCGGACAGCTCCTTCTCGAACGAGATCATGATCAGCCGCATCAACACCGACCTCGCCAACGGGCTGGGCAACCTCGTTTCCCGTACCGTCGCGATGATCGACAAGTACTTCGGCGGGACCCTGCCGACCGAACGTGAGAACGGTGACTTTGACGACGATCTGAAGGCTGTCGCGACTGCTTTGAAAGAGAAAGTCGACAACTATGTTGAGAACACACAGCTCAACCTCGCTCTCGAAGAGATATTCAAGCTCGTATCCCGCGCGAACAAATATATCGACGAGACCACCCCGTGGATTTTAGGTAAGGATGAGACTAAGAAAGCGCGGCTTGCAACTGTGCTGTACAATCTGCTTGAGAGTATCCGTATCGCGTCCACCCTGCTGTCTGCCTTTATGCCGACTACTATGCCTAAGGTGTATGAACAGATTGGCGCAGTGGAATTTGCTGTGTATGAAAATGCCGACAAGTTCGGCGTACTGCCGCTCGACGTGACTGTTCACCGCGGTGAGGCGATCTTCCCGCGCATCGACGTAGACAAGGAAATCGAGGAGCTCAACGCGATCATCAAGAATAACGAGCCTGAGAAAGAGCAAGAAAAAGACGCAAGTGTCTTCGAGCTGCCCGCGCACAAGCCCGAGATCGCCTTCGATGACTTCGAAAAGGTCGAGCTGAGGGTAGCGAAGGTTCTCGCGTGTGAAAAGGTGAAAAAGTCGAAAAAACTGCTGAAATTCACGCTGGACGACGGCGAGGGCGAGCGCATCATCCTCTCGGGCATTGCGGAGTACTACGATCCAGAGGAACTCGTGGGCAAAAACATCGCTTATGTCGCCAACCTCTCGCCCCGCAAGATGATGGGCATCGAGAGCCGCGGCATGATCCTCAGTGATGAGAGCGGCGACGGGCTGAAGGTCGTCACCATCGACGACAGCATCCTCCCGGGCGGATCACTGGTATAATACAAATCGTAGGGCGGGGGCGCACAATGCATTGTTGCTCCCGCCCAAACGTTCCCTATCCATCAATTCAAGTGCGGAGCAGATGAAACATATACCGTAGGGACGAGCATTGCTCGTCCGTGTGGCAGAAGCGTTTGATTCCTATCTGCGGCTTTCGAT
>JAFSRK010000098.1 GCA_017446165.1 Ruminococcus sp. | reverse complement strand
GGCAGGACATCGGGCAACATCATCGTCGAATTCGACGGCGACGACAGCCTGATCGGCACGTTCCGTAACGTAAAAATCACCAAAGCCCGCAACTGGATCCTCGCCGGTGAGATTGAATAACTAAACGTGTTTTATTCGGGTGCGGGTGTCCCGCCCTGAATTGTCAATTATCCATTGTCAACTATCAATTTTATACAAAGGAAGGTAATCATCATGAAAGACATCATTGCTCTGACCCGCGAGCTGGGTCACGCAATCCAGGAAGAAGAATTCTATAAGAAGCTGAACGCCGCAAAGACTACGGCTGACACCGACGAGACGCTCCAGGCGCTGATCGCGATCTTCAACCAGAAGCGCGTCGCTATCAACAACGAAGCCTGCAAGTCCGACCGCGACGAAGAGACCCTCCGCACTCTCAACGAAGAGATGCGCACCGTGTATTCCCAGATTATGTCCAACGAGAACATGGTCGCCTATAACGCTGCGAAGCAGGAGTTCGACCACGCACTCCAGCGCATCGTCGCCATCATCACCCAGTCCGCCGAGGGCGAAGACCCCGACACCACCGACTACAGCGAGGACTGCACCCACGATTGCTCCACCTGCGGCGGTTGCCACTGATTCCGCTGCGTTCCGCATAGGGCGATCCGTGTAGGGTGCGGCGCTTGTCGACATACCGTGAACGCGAAGCGTTCCCGATTGCGCCGCAGGCACTATATTAACTACCGACTACTAACCACCAACTACGATACAAAGGAGTGAGAACATGGCGGAGTTATCTCCGATGATGAAGCAATACTTCCAGATCAAAGAACAGAATAAAGACAGTATCTTATTCTTCCGCCTCGGAGATTTCTACGAGATGTTCTACGACGACGCGAAGCTCGCCTCTAAGGAGCTGGAGCTGACCCTGACGGGACGCGACTGCGGTCAGGAGGAGCGTGCGCCCATGTGCGGCGTACCGTTCCATTCTGCCGAAGCCTACATCGCCCGACTGGTCAGCCGCGGATATAAGGTCGCCATCTGTGAGCAGACCGAGGATCCCGCCAAAGCCAAGGGACTCGTCCGTCGCGATATCATCCGCGTCATCACCCCCGGCACGGTCATGGAAAGCTCCATGCTCGACGAGGGTCAGAATAACTATATCTGCTCCATCTATTCGGACAAAAGCCACGTCGGCATCGTGTTCTGCGATATTTCCACCGGACAGCTGTTCGTGTCGCGCTTCAAGTCCGACAGTTCTTTCACCGCCTTGAAGGATCAGCTCACCGCTTATTCTCCCAAGGAGATACTGCTCGGCGGCACCTCGCGCAAGAACACCATCCTCACCTCCTTTATCCGCGAACGCCTCTCGGCGGCAGTCGATACTCCCGACAACAGTCTGTATGGACTGCTCGAATGTACCGCCGTCGTGAACGAACAGTTCAACAAGGAGAATACCGAGAAGATTGCGGACATGCCCGAGGTGATCATCGCGCTGGGCGTTTTGATGGCGTATCTGAAGGATACCCAGAAGACGGGTCTCGAGCGTATCGACACCATCGAGCTTTACCGAGAGGACGAGTATATGAAGCTCGACTTCAATACCCGCCGCAATCTCGAACTCACCCGCACCATGATGAGCAAGGAGAAGAAGCATTCCCTGCTCTGGGTGCTGGATAAAACAAAAACCGCCATGGGCAAGCGCCTGATCCGCTATTGGATCGAGCATCCGCTCATGAATATCACGTCGATCTTAAAGCGCCAGAACGCGATCGAGGAGCTGGTAAACGATACCGTCAACCGCCTTGAGCTGACCGCCCAGCTGGTCGGCATCTTTGACATCGAACGTCTGATGACCAAGATCGTCTACGGCTCCGCCAACGCGCGCGAGCTGAGATCGCTCTGTCAGGCGATGTCCCACATGCCTGCCCTGAAAGCGACTCTGTCGGGCTTTGACGCAAAGCTTCTGAAACAGCTCTGCAAGGACATCGATCCGCTCGAGGACATGACGTCCCTGATCGACTCTGCGATCGTCGACGATCCGCCCTTCTCCGTGCGCGAGGGCGGACTGATCAAGGAGGGCTATTCCGCGCCCCTTGACGAGATCAAGCACGACATGACCGACTCCACCTCGCTGCTCGCGCGCATCGAAGCCGAGCAGAAGGAGCTGACCGGTATCCCGAAATTGAAGGTCGGCTATAACCGCGTGTTCGGTTATTATATCGAGGTCACGAATTCTTACAAGAATCTCGTCCCCGAGACCTACATCCGCAAGCAAACGCTCACCAACTGCGAGCGTTATATCACCCCCGAACTCAAGGAGCTTGAAAGCCGTATCCTCGGCGCGAAGGATCGCTCCGTCGCGATCGAATACGAGCTGTTCAACGATGTGCGCGAGCAGGTTGCCTTGAACCTCGACCGCATCGAGCGCACCGCCAAGGCGATCGCCACCCTCGACGTACTGGTGTCCCTCGCGAACGTCTCCTCCGATAATCGTTATACAAAGCCCGACGTCACTCAGGGAACGGCGATCCGCCTAAAGGACAGCCGCCATCCGGTTGTCGAAGCGCTGCTCGATACCACCCTGTTTGTTCCGAATGATGTGTTCCTCGATTCATTTGAGAACCGCATCGCCATCATCACCGGACCGAACATGGCGGGCAAATCCACCTACATGCGCCAGGTCGCGCTGATCGTTCTGATGGCTCAGATGGGTTCATTCGTCCCCGCGTCCTATGCCGAGATCGGCTTGGTCGACGCGATCTTCACCCGCGTCGGTGCGTCCGACGACCTCGCGTCTGGACAGTCGACCTTCATGGTCGAGATGAACGAGGTCGCGAATATCGTGAAGTGCGCGACGGCAAAGAGCCTTTTGATCCTCGACGAGATCGGTCGCGGCACCTCGACCTATGACGGCATGAGCATCGCCCGCGCGGTGCTGGAATACGTTGCCGATAAAAAGAAGCTCGGCGCGCGATCCTTGTTCGCTACCCACTATCACGAGCTGACCGTCATGGAGGAACTCCTCGACGGAGTGAAGAACTATAACATCGCCGTGAAGAAGCGCGGCGACGAGATTACCTTCCTGCGACGCATCGTACCCGGCGGCGC
>JAFSRK010000014.1 GCA_017446165.1 Ruminococcus sp. | reverse complement strand
CGGATGCCCTCATCCGCCCGCAGGTAGAAACGTTTCAACCCTATCTGCGGTTTCAGATTACATCAACGCCCGTCATTCTCGGGACGATGTGGGCATCGTCCCCTACGGGGAGGTGTCGCGAAGCGACAGAGGGGAGTCGTCTCCGACTGAGGAATCGTCCCCTGCGAATCCTCGTCTTATCTGCGACTTTTTCGACAAAACGAAGCGGACAGCCGATGAGCTGTCCGCCTGTATCAATTATTTATTTTTCTAATAACGAATTATATATCAACTCTGCGTCAGGCTTAATTCCTTTGCGGAATTATCATCTCATTCCTCAGCGGTGGGCTGGAGCAGACCGTACGCGCCGTTCTCGCGGGCGTAAACCACGTTGACTTCGCCTGTATCCGCGTTGGTGAACATGTAGAACTTGTGGCCGACCATGTTCATCTGCAGGATCGCTTCCTCGACGGTGATGGGCTTGACGGGGATCTGCTTGGTGCGGACTACGGTGTAATCCTCCTCGACGATCTCCTCCTCAACGGGAGCGACCAGCTCCTCGAGCGAGCCGTTGCGCAGGCGCTTCTCGAGCTTCGCCTTGTTCTTGCGGAGCTGACGACCGAGTACATCCACGCACTTGTCGAGCGCGTCGTTCATCTCAGGCATTGTCTTCTCAGCTCTGTAGACCATGTGGTTGTCCTTGATCGTGATCTCAACGGTCTGAGAGCTTTTGTCAACGGTGACAACAACGAAGGCCTGAGCGTCATCAGAGAAGATCTTGTTAAATTTCCCCAGCTTCTTCTCCACTCTGTCCTTGAAATTGTCCCTCAGATTTACCTTGCGTGCAGTGTAGGTAATCTTCATAATGAATGCCTCCTAGCTATATGGAATTTATTTTCGACCGCTGCCGTTCCCTCTGCGGGAATAGCCGCGACTTTCGCCACGTTTCAGGTCGGACATCTTGTCCTCGGAGGTACGCTTGAACTTGGACATCATGTCCTCAAAGGTGCCGCTGTTGCCGGAGGGCTGCCACTCAAAGTCGCCGGGTGAGGTGACCGCGGGCGCAGGCTCGTACTTTTTGCGAGGCTTCGGCGGAGACTTCTGGAATTTCTTTTGCGGCTTCTTTGCTCCCTCTTCGCCCGGCTGCTCGAGCTGTTTGAGGGACAGGGCGATCTTTCCGTCCTCGGAAATCGAGATCACCTTGACCGTGAGGGTCTGTCCGACCTTCAGCACGGAGCGGATGTCCTCGACATAGGAGCGTGAGATCTCCGAGATATGTATCATACCGCGCGAGCCGCCTTCGATCTCTACGAACGCGCCGAAGTTGGTGATACCTGTTACCTTACCGTTTACGATGTTGCCGACACTCAATGACATTCAGTTTTATACCCCTTGCTATATTGATACTGACCCGCAAAGCCAGTATGCATCCGGCTGACGCCGATTACATTCTCTTGACAGGCGCGTCTACCCGTGCGCCCTCAGGCTTATTCGCCCGCTACGTTGACAAATACGCGCTCGCCCTCTTTGACAAAATCGAGCTGATCGCGCGCGAGCTGCTCCATATACTCGGAACGCTCGGAATCCGTGAGGTTATAGGTCTTGCTCATCGAATCGTTCTTGATCTCTTGGACGGTGATCTCCTCTTTGATCTTTTCGAGTTCCTCACTGCGCTCGCGGATCTGGGAATGGATGCCCGAGATGGACACCAGCGAATAGACGATGAACGCCACCGCGACGATCGCGATCAGAACCAGCGCGATGCGCGAGGAAAAGAAGCCTTTCGACTCGGCGACTTCCTCGGTCTTCTTGACAGGTTCAGCCTCTCTGCGGCTGTTTCTTCTTTTTCTTTCTTCTTTCATGATACTTCCCTTTTGACTTTTTTCGTCCGTCCCGCCGCGATTTCTTGACCGTGCCGTGTACGCGATCCGCTTTCCTGACTGTGCGGCTGTTTCTTTTCTTTTTGCCGACGGAGATGCTTTTTCCTATTCTTTCTTTTACTACACCTACATTATACAACACGCGGGAGGCTGTTTTCAATAGCAAATCAAAAATTTTTTTGAGCAATTCGCATATTTTTTGCGAAATCCACATGATTCCCTTTGACAATATGCCATAAAACCGCCCCGCGATATTCCCGATCGTCAGCCGATAGCTCAGAAATCCCAGCGCCTCGCCGAACACGATGAAGGCTCTCACGCTGCCTTTGTTGAACGGCAGGGCGAACAGCGACGTGAATATGCCGCACAGCACAAAGAATAAAACATCCGAGACAAGCAGAAAACCCCGCCCCGGATGCAGGAGCATCCTCACCGCGCGGACGATATCGTAGAGCATCGCCATCACGGCTCCCATAGCGATCGACCAGAGGAAGTAGGCGGTCTGGTCGGACAGCGAGAACCACATCAGCGGAACAGCTTCGAGCGCAGGCTCTTTGACGACGCGCCGAGGTACTGCAGCGAGCTGATCAGCCCGTCGATGACAACGTCTCCCGAGTCAAGACTGAGCTTGCTGATGTGCAGGGAGCTTCCCTTGACGACAAGGGTGCTGTCGGCAAGGCGGATGTTGATCGTCTGGTCATCGAAGCCGACGACGTCCTCGACACCCGAGAGCGTCAGCAGGCTGCGGTTATCAAGCATGAGGGTATGGGGCTTCTTCACGATAGTTTCGGACATAAAAATCCCTCCGATATAATCATATGATAATTATATGGGAGGGGATGGGATAATATGAGGGGGACAGGAATTAGGAATGTGGAATGAGGAATTAGGAATTATCATTCTATGAAGACTTTCATCAATAATAATACGCGTTGCCTTTCTGTCAGCTTTTCTTTTGAAGCCGATTAAAGGTCAGATCTCGTCAATTCCTAATTACATAGGCGTATACATCGTGCTGACGTCCTCTTTGCGGATGGTCTCAACAACCTTGTCGACGCGGAATTTGACGGTGCGGCTCTCGAAATTCAGCTCCACCACATCGCCGACCTTCACGTCATAGGATGCGCGGGCGGGCTTTCCGTTGACGACCGCCTTACCGGCGTCACAGACCTCGTTCGCGACGGTGCGGCGCTTGATGATGCGCGACACCTTCAGATATTTATCCAAACGCATAAGCTACCTCCATGATCAGTTTTTCTCTATTATAACCGCCGTATCCGACTGAGTCAAGCGCGTTATATAATTCTTAAAAAGAATTATGCCGATCTTCTCCATCGGTATTCTGACCAATAATCGCGTAGATTAATCGGTACATTTTACAATTGAATTCATTCCCGCGGGGGATGTATAATATATTTGGTAATCGCCTGCGGCTTAATGCTGCAATCCCTCAGTCTCGGCAGAGCCGAGCCAGCTCCCTTTACCAAAGGGAGCCAATAACTATCGGAGGAAGCATATGGGAAAAGAATATAAAATCAGAACCAGAATACCCGAGGTCTTTCTGCGCGTGCGCAAGGGACACTTTGCTACTATGCACAGCCATACCAATTACTACATCGACGTGACCACCCAGAAATACCGTCTGTCCGAAGCGAAGGCGGTCGCCAAGGAGATGGTACACTCCTATCGCACCAACACCATCATCGACACCATCATCTGTATCGACGGCACCGAGGTCATCGGCGCGTTCGTCGCCAACGAACTGACCGAGGATAACTTCACCAACCTCAACGCTCACCGCACGGTCTACGTCATGTCGCCCGAGTACGCCAGCGGCGGTCAGATGATCTTCCGCGACAACACCATCCCGATGATCAACGGCAAGCATGTGCTGATCATCGCGGCGTCCGTCACCACCGGCAAGAGCGCTCTCGCCGCCATCGACGCGGTCAAGTATTACGGCGGCTTCATGGTGGGCGTATCGGCGATCTTCGCGACCGTGGACGAGTGCGATTCCGTGCCGGTGTACTCGATCTTCGACCCGAACGACATGGGCGATTACATGAGCTTCAAGCCCCACCAGTGCGAGATGTGCAAGAGCGGCGAAAAGCTCGAGGCGCTCGTCAACAGCTACGGCTATTCAAAGCTCGGCTGACCTCAAACGGCATCCGAAAGCAAAACCATATACAGTTAAAGGAGAATCACAATGGCAGATATTTTAGGAGAGATTTCAAAGAAGACCGGTATCGGCGCGGAGCAGGTCGCCGACGTGCTCAAGAGTGACGACGCGAAGAAGATCGCGGGCGACCTCGGCAAGAAGGTCGGTATCGACGAAGCGACCACCGGTCAGGTCATGGACGCCGCGGCAGGTTTCCTCGGCGGCGCAAAGGACAAGGACTGATCAAGCAAAGATAACACAAACCCCGCCTGTCGCTCAACGGCAGGCGGGCATTTTTTTGAAAAGCCTGTATGGGTAAGCATGGTCAGAGTGACTGTAGGGACGTATGATGAATCCGTAGAGGCGGACGCCATGATCCGCCCGCGGATAGGTGCGTTTCATCCCTATCCGCAGTTTTCGTAGGGACGACCATCGGTCGTCCGCCGGCAGGAACGTTGCAAGAAATCGGAGTTCCTGCCGGGGGATACCGTTTGACCTGTAGGGTACGGCATTCATGACGTACCGTTAGCAGAAATGCTTCGTTCCTATCTGCGATTGCCGATGTCATCAACGCCCGTCATCCGGCGGCGAGACTAAAGCCCCGCCCTACGTCTATGCGGAGACGTTTGATTAATCCGTAGGGGACGATGCCCTCATCGTCCCGCGGCAAAAACGCTTCATTCCAATTTGCGGTTTTTTCGTAGGGACGACCATCGGTCGTCCGCCGGCAGGAACGTTTCATCCCTATCCGCGGTTTCAGAGATTATCAGCGCCCGTCATTCTGCGGCGGGACTAAAGCCCCGCCCTACGGATAGGTGCATATGCTTCGCGGTGGGTGGGATATGACATACAAGTAGCGGGACGATGTAGGCATCGTCCCCTACGAATTGAACCAATGTTGTAATGGTGACGTAGGTGCATTTGCTTCGCGTCACAGAGAAGGCGCAAGGGCTGTCGTATTTTTTCGCACGGCAGCCCTTGTTTTTTTACTCGTTATAATTCTAAATAAGAAATATGTCTGACAGGTAATTGCCTCTATAATTCTTATTCAGAAATATATAGCGTTCCTTATAAGTCTAATGGAGAAATATAGCAAATAGGTGATCAGCACTATCATTCTTTTTCAGAACTATTAGATAGTCTTTATTATTCTTCTCCGGAATTATTATCCTTGATTCTCATGGTTAGGATCGTAATATCGTCGCTCTGCTCGGCGCCGGTGGTGAAACGTTCGACACGGCTCAGCACATCGCCGAGGACATCGCTTCCCGCTTTGCCGCAGTGATCGCGCAAAGCATCCTCGAGCCGTTCATCGCCGAAGAAGCCGCCGTCCTTGGCGACAGCCTCATTCACGCCGTCGGTGAAGAGGAACACGGTATCTCCCGGTTTAAGCTTCAAGGTGGTCTCCTGATACTCCGCCTTGTGGAACAGTCCCGCCGCAACGCCGCTCGCGCCGTCGAGGGTGATCAGCGCATCCGATATGACATAGGGGTAGTTGTGACCGGCGTTCGCATAGGTCAGCTCACCGGTCGCGGGATCGTAGACCGCTAGGAAGGTGGTGATAAAGAAGCGGTTGGGGTTCTGGGAGGCGAGGGTCTCGTTGTACTTTTTCAGCGCCAAAGCGGGAGAATAGCCCGACTCGGCGTACTGGGACAGCAGGGTGATCGCGCGCGCCATGAACAGCGAAGCCGTAACGCCCTTTCCGGAAACATCGGCGATCGCGATGCAGACCTTTCCGTCGTCCAGCTCGTAGTAATCGTACAGATCGCCGCCGACGTTCTTCGCCGGATGCATACAGGCGTTGATATCGACGAAGCGCCCGTGGAACTCTCCCGGATGGAGCAGACCCGTCTGGATCTTTCGGGCGATGTCCAGCTCCGCCTCCTGCTTATGCTTCTCGCGGGTCAGCTCATCGATATCCTTGATATAGGTATCGATTTCGCGCGCCATATGATTGAAGGAGCGCGCCATCTCGGCGAATTCATCCTCGCCCTTCACTGCGATCTCCTCAAAGCCCTTTTCGCGGTCAGTGATGAAGCCCGACATCCGTCGGCTCAGGCGCTTGGCAGGCTTGGCGATGCGATAATGCAGGGTGAGCGCAAAGGCGAGTACCAGCACAACAGAGAACGCGACGGTCACCGCAGATACGGGGATGAAGTTCCTGTGGAAGCTGTCCATCATCTGTGAGATCGAGATCTCGGCGCCGATCAGAACATTCTTCTTCTCATACGTGACGGTCTTTCCGGCGACGGTGTCATAATGCTCGGGCGCAAGCGTATAGCAGATCAGCGTATCACCGAACTGATTGGTCTCGTGCCGGAAGGCAGCTTTCTTCTCACCGCTGAGAACGGCACGCATCTCATCGTTGACCTTGCCGTCAACGCGCACGCCGTAGTAGCGAGTCCTCACCGCCTCCTCGTTGGCGTCGGGACCGAAGCCGATCGCAAGGTAGGTCTCGGTGTTCGCATCCGGATCGACGCGTATCGCATAGATGTACATCAGATCGAGGTCGCGACACAAATTGGAGAAGGCGCTGCTGCAGATCGACGCCTCGGTCTCAGCGACTCCTTCCGTCTCCAGATCACAGAAAACAAAGCGTTCCAGCGCGCGCCGCTGGGCGCGTTCAAGAATCTCGGCACAGTTATCGTAGCTGTTCTTGTAGGTGATATTGTAGACTGATAACAGGACGATCAAATCGACGATGATCATGATCGGCAGGATGATCAGCGCAGTTTTCCGAAAGATAGATTTATTCATCTTGCACCTCTAAATGGTCTTTCGATCATTATACAACGGCTGTGACATCTTGACAATAATTTTCGCAAATTTTAGTGAAAACGATTAAAAATCGGTAAAAAAAGTGTTTCAAAATCACCCGCGAAATCGACAATAATCGCCGGATGAAAAAGCGTTTTTACACACCGTGCGGTCGAAGTGTCCCCTAACCGGTCGGGCGGTCGGGATCACGCACAGAAAAAGGTTACAAAACGCCGAAATCGTGACAAAACTGTAGCCACGCATAATTCTAATAAAGAATATTCGGTTTGACAAAGTTGTGCTATAATTCTAGGGTAGAATTCTAACGTGGAATATTGTAGCTTGGGTACCAATGTCCCGAGCAGGATCACCACGCTCCGAAAAGCTATGATCTCCCATGGATCCGCGGCGCCGGACAGGCTTGCCGAAGCAGCTGATATATAAGTATATATACCTATATAACAGCCCGCCGACCCCGGATCAGGATCCTAGACGGTACACGGCTGAAATGGTCAGTAGAAAACGGTCGTGACCGTAAAGCTCAAAAGGAGGAATCTATTTGCGGAAAACAAAAAACAGAATAACACGCATCTCTCCCAAATGCAGGACGACGTCGCTGATACTCGCGCTGACGTTGATACTGTCGGCGGCGAGCGTCGGGTTCGCAACCCTCGCTTCGGCGGTAACCGATGACAGTCTTGCAGAAACGGGAGCCGGATCAAGGGTCAAGGTCGCAGACGGCACCGGCGATAACTACAAAGCCGACTCCGACAAAGCCTTCTGGGTCGATGCGACCTACTTCGACTACTACTCCGACGAGGAGGACAGCGGCGCGAAGTGGCTCGAGCCCAAGCAGGCAGGTACCGGCTTCAACGACGCCGAGGACGACTGGTACACCTTTGAGGATTTCAACCGCAAGATCAGCAGTACCGCTTCGTCGAACAAGATCAAGTACCCGCTCTACTTCGGCAACTTCTGTAACACGGTTGCTCAGAAGGGTTCGGGTTCCGGCGCTTACATCGACAGCGCCTACCAGTTCAAGGTTCAGAACGACGGCAGCGACAGAACCACCGTCATCGAGAAGACCCACGGCGGTCCTTACGCGAGAGTGGTCGACGGACTGTACAACTACCGGTACTTCATCAACAACTCGAACGGTCTGAACGACATGCACGACTCTGTCATCAATCTCGCTCAGAACAAGCTGGACAGCTCCGGTAACATCCTCACCCCCACTGACACCGGCTCGACGGTCATGCCGTACTTCAACGAATCATGGCTGACCTCTCAGAGCGCGGCGAAGGTATTTGACTCATCCTTCCCGTTCCGTCAGGCGACCGGCGGCGATGTCACGACCTACAGCTTCAACTCCACCGGCGCGAAGGACAACGTGTTCTTCAACTGGAACGAAAAGACCCCCATCTCCGTCGCTTACGGTCAGGGCGAGGATTCGGCGAGCATTGCAAGGTTCGGCGTCAAGGACGGTCTGTCCCGCTTCATGGGCGACCAAAGCTCCACCTACGGTATCTTCCCGTTTAACCGCGCGAACGACGGCAACGGCGGCAACAACAATCTTGACTACGGCTTCGGCATCAAGATGGACATGGACTTCCGTGTTCCCGAGAACGGCAAGATCGGCAGCGACGACGTCAAGTTCAACTACTCGGGCGACGACGATATCTGGGTCTACATCACCCCGTACAAGGCGAACGGTTCGCTTGACTATGCGAACTCCTACCTCGCGCTTGACCTCGGCGGCAACCACAAGATGGCTCAGGGTGAGATCAACTTCAGCACCATGAAGTCCACCATCACCACAGAGGCGGCGTTTGCCGACTCCTCCGTCAACTACAAGGGCGACACCATGTATGTCGCCAAGAGCGACGGCTGGAACGACGTCAACATCTGGGCATGGGATGACAACGGCAACAACGGTCACTGGGTCACCAAGACCAAGATGGGCTTTGATGAGAGCGGTCACGACCTCTACGCGTTCAAGCTCAGCGACTTCAACAGCTGCTATCACTTTACTGTCACCGAGAATGCAAACTGGGATAATCCCGGTCAAAGATCCAAGAACGAGGGCAAGAACCTCAACTGTGTCATCCACAGCCAGCTGGGCAACGTCTGCTGGTCGGACAACCCCAACTGGATCATCCCGAAGTATCCGACCGACGGTCAGTATACCGATCTCGCGGGCGTCAACTACGCGACTGCCGCTCAGAAGACAAAGACTCTCAACGGCGGCGCTCAGCTCGATCCCGATCAGACCTACCACATGACCATCTTCTACATGGAGCGCGGTATGATCGAGAGTAACTGTCAGATGAGCTTCACCATGACCCCCGTCAAGAACGACTTCAAGGTCAACAAGACCGTCAACGTCACCGACGTGAACGCAGGACTCAAGTCCGTATTCACTCAGGACAAGGCGTTCGGCTTCACCACCACCGAGGGCAGCTCCCTCAGTACCGGCAAGAAGTACACGATCGGCGGTACCTCCTACACGGTCGGCAACGACGGCAAGTATTCTTTAAAGCATAATCAGACCGCGGACTTTGCGAACCAGCACGAAACAGGCAGCACCCTGCTAGTATGCGAGACGGCTCCCTCCGATGGACTGACTTACACCACGACATGGAACGTTGTGGATAACAACAACAGCGCGAATGTGCTGAAATCAGGCGACGGTACGGCGACACAGTCGTTTGAGCTGGTCGACCCGAGAAACGCCTCGGCTCGCGCGAACCTGCAGGCGAACTTCGTCAACACCCCCACAGTCGCTCCGCTGAGCGTCACCAAGTATGTGGTGGACGAAGTCGGCAACGCAATGTCGGTCACCGACGAATTCACCTTTACGATCAAGCTGAACCTCGGCGCGGGCGAGACCGCCTATGACCTTGCCTACACCACCAACACCGGTTCCTCCGGTACGGCGACAGGCGGCGTGTTCAAGCTCAAGACAGGCGAGACGGCTACATTCGCGGGTATCCCGATCGGCGCAACCTACACGGTCACCGAGACTCCCGCCGACGGCTACAAGGCGATCAAGTATTCGCTCAACCACGGTGCGGATCAGGCGATCTCCGGCACAGCGAGCATCTCGTCCACGATCGGTGCAAACAACACCCTCACCGTCACCAACCAACCCGGTGAGGCGAGCGCATCCTTCGAGCTGGAGAAAGAGATCTTATCCGGCGAAACCGAGCTTCCCTATCAGGAAGGCACCCTCTTCTCGTTCAAAGCACAGGGCAAGGGTCCGGTCACCTATGAACAGGGCAAGACCTCGATCGACGCCTCCTCCATGAGCGCTGAGATCAACGAGATCAACGGCGGCAAGGGAACAGCCGATTCCCTGAGTTTCTCCCACGCGGGCGTCTACATTTTTGAGATCAGCGAACTTCAGACCGTCAACAACGGCGGCGACGACAACGACACCAAGACCCACAACGCGGACTTCATCGACAACAACCAGAAGTTTCTCGCGAAGGTCACCGTCACCGCGAACGGCAGCGAGCTGACAGCCGACAACATCAACTACTACAAATACGACGGCGGCGCCATCAACGCCTCCAGCTTCTCAGCTGACAAGAAGATCGCTCATGTCGTCTTTACCAACACCGTCAAGACCGGCAAGGTCACCGTCAACAAGAAGGACGGCAAGGGTTCTCCCCTCTCCGGCGTACAGTTCAGCCTGTACAAAAAGACCGGCGCCACCGAGACCCTCGTCAAGGCAGTGAACTCCGGCGCGGACGGCAAGGTCGTATTCGACGACCTCGACATCTACGAGCACGGAGCGTCCTACAGCGGAACTCCCGCATACCAGACCTACGTTCTCAAGGAGACATCCGCCAAGAACGGCTATATGAAGGAAAACACCGTCTATGAGTTCAAGTTCCCGACCTACGACAGCAACGCGGGCGAACTCAAGTATGAGTACACCTTCGACTATGTCAACGCCGCCCTCAAGCAGCCCGACTCCGGCTCAGTAGCCGAGTCCATGCTGCCCTTAGGCATCGCGCTGATCTTCCTGTCCTTCGTATCCGTCGGACTGTACATCGCGCAGCTGAAGAAGAAACAGCTCGCCGCTCAACATGTGAATCGATTTATCGTTAAATAATATCTGAACAAAAGGAGAAACACAATGAAAAAGTCTATTAAAGTTATCCTCGCGACCCTCCTTGTCCTGATGCTGACAGTCGCAATGATCCCCGGCGTATCCGCGGCGGATTCCCTGACCATCAAGAATGAGAATTCCGACTTCACGTTCGATCTCTATCAGATCGCGACCCTCGACTCCGAGGCTACCGGTAAGTACATCCTCCCCGCTAACATCGCAGACGCTGTTGAGACTGCTGTCAACACTGCCGGTCAGGACGGCGCTGCGTTCCTCGCAAAGCTCGACGCTGTCAACGACATCGGCGTTGATCCGATCGCAAGACTCTCCGGCAAAACCGACGCCGGCTACAAGACCTCCGAGACCGTCACCGAAGCGGGTATCTACTATGCGCGCATCAGCGAAAAGCCTGCCGGCGACAACGTCGCTAAGGTAAAGAACGCTGTCATCGTATGGCCTGTTTACCAGGGCGGCGCTTGGGATTATTCCACCACCAACGTTGACCTCGCTACCAAGGTTGGCACCGACAGAGTAACCAAGAGCTTCTCCGACACCACCGCCGACACCAAGGACGCGGCTCAGGGTCAGGAGATCAGCTTCACCCTGAAGGCTGATATCGTCGGCAGCGCGACCGACAAGGCTGTCAAGTATCAGATCTGGGATAAGATGTCCCCCGGTCTGCAGTATGTCACCGGCTCCGCTCACGTTTTCTATGACGGCACCACCGTCTCCGCCGACGCTGAGTTCGAGACCCCCAACGTTCAGACCAACATCACCGATGCCGACGCGAAGTACAACAAGGGTACCTCCTTCACCTTCGCTGCGAAGGCTGCTACTCTGAGCAACGCTGATTCCGACTACTACAAGCACAAAGAGGTTTATGTCACCTACAAGGCTACCGTTCTGAACACCGCCGGCATCGGCTCGAACTACAACCCCAACAAGGACGGTCTGGTCTACAAGCTCGCCTCCTCCGCTGCAGACGTTGAGCGCGACGGTAAAGAGGTCAAGGTTTACACCTATGCTGCGAAGGCTACCAAGATCGACGCTTCCGCTACCGCGAAGACCGGTACCCAGACTCCTCTCGAAGGCGCTGTCGTAGGTCTGTACACCAAGAACGCTACCGACAACAGCCTCACCGAGATCGCACGCGGCACCTCTGACGCTCAGGGCCTGATCACCTTCAAGAACGGCTCCGACGCGAACGCGCTGCGTCTGGCTCCCGGCAACTATGTTGTCAAGGAGATCACCGCTCCCACAGGCTATGTTCTCTCCACCGTTGAGTATCCGCTGACCGTCACCGCTGACCACAACGGCAACGGCACCTTCGATCTGGACAGCAACAAGGTCGTCGAAAACTTCGCGACCGTTCTGCCCGAGACCGGCGGTCAGGGCACCCTGATCTTCACCCTCATCGGCGCAGGTCTGATCCTCTGCGCAGGCATCCTGCTGGTTGTCGTGATGAAGAAGAAGTCCGCTAAATAATCAACCGCACATTTGAGAAGGGGCTGTCGCACTAAGAAACGCGATAGCCCCTTTTAGTGTCATTCTGAGCTTGTCGAAGAATCTTACAGTGCAATCTATCCAACTTCATTACACCTTTCATGTGTAATCTAACGGAAAAGTATGCACTTTCAGATTCT